>JBEKNX010000247.1:0-7050 GCA_049522375.1 Acidimicrobiales bacterium
CGAGGAGGGCCGTCACCAGCCCGAGGACTGGCCCGGCGACCCCGAGCGGCCCCGCCTGGGCCTGCGGGTGACCAACTCGCTCGACCTGGCGGCGGCGGTGGCCGGGGCCGAGGCGGTCGTGGCCCGCAGCGGGGCCCTGATGGCGCTGGCCTGGGCCCTGGGCACCCCCCACGTGGCCCTGGCCGGCGAAGACAGCCCGGCCAGCCATTTCGCCGCCTGGACGGGTGATGCCAGCGCCCTGGCTCCGGACGGGGCCGGGCTGGTCGCCACTATCGACAACATCTTCGCCCGCCGGGGCAGGCCCCCCGGGCTCAAACGACTGGAGGCTACGTTGGACCAGTCACTCGACGACGCCGCCGCCAACCTGGTAAGGGTGGCGGCCGCCACGGGGCCCGACGGGCCGGAGGGGGCCAGGTCCGCGGCGGCCTGGCAAGAGCGGGCACAGGAGCTCGAGGCGGTGAACGAGGCGCTCCGCCAGCGCCTGGCCGTCGAGCGGCTGCGCTTCGGCGAGCGCTCCGCCCTCCTCGAGCATGCGGCCAACACCAGCGTCGAGTCGGCCATCAAGGCCGTTCACGGCCAGGACGTGATCGTGCGCCGGCGCCTGGAGCAGACCGAGAAGGAAATGAAGCGCCTGCAAGAAGAGACCGCCCTCCAGCAGGCCGAGCTCAGGGCTATCCACGCCAGCCTGACCATGAGGGCACTGGCTCCGGCTCGAGCGTGGTACGAGCGCGTCTGGGGGGCGGCGCACTGAGCGTGCCCGGCCAGTTGGCCATAGTCAGGCCCGGTCCCGAGAACACCCTGGGAGCAGAGCTCGCCTCGTGGTTGGCAGGCAAAAGCGCCACTCCCGCGGCCGGCGGGCCGGCCGTGGCGGTGCTGGCGGGAGGTGAGGAAGGGGCCGTCCCGGAGGACGCCCTCGTCGAGCTGCTGTCCGGCCCGCTCGGGATCGGTGCCGTGGTCCCCCTGCTCTACGGTCCCCAGGGCCAGGTCGTCGAGGCCGGCAGCTTCACCGGGCCCAGCGGCGCCATAGCGCCCTTCGGCAGCCATATGGCGGTGGGAGCCCGGGAGCTGGCCTTCCGCCGGGACACCCCCGGCAGCGCGTCGACCGTGGTAGCCGTCTCGGCCCGCGCTCTTCAGGGCTTTTCCCCGGACCGAGACGAACCAGACCCGGCGTCCACCGTACGCGAAGTGCTCGGTCACGTCCGCCGCCAGGGCCTGCGCATCGTCTTCGAGCCCGCCTGGCGCGTGCGCGGCCCGGCCCACTTCCTGCCCGCGCCCGCCCCGGTGGGGCCGCGGCGCTGGGCCGAGCGCGATGAGGCCGCCCCGGTGCGGGTGCTAGTGGTCACAGGCACCATCCCCGGCACCCTCGTCGGCATGGAAGGCCTGGCCGGCCTGGTCGAGGCCCTGGCCCGCTGCCCTTCGACCCGGGTGACCCTGGCGTGCGCGGACGGGTTCGAGGCCGACCGCTACGGCGCTTACTACCAGCGTCAAGGGGTGGAAGTGGCGGCCGGCCCGCTCGACTGGATGGCGTGGTGCGGGGACCGGCGCTACCACTACTCGCACGTCCTGGTGAGCGACGAGGGGCTGACCACCCGGCTCTGGCCCCTGGTGCGCTCGACCCAGCCCCAGGCCCTGGCCGCCCTTTACTCCGAACGCCTGCCCTTCCGGCGCAGCCAGGCCCTGGGCGATGCCAGCTGGCACGTGGAAGGGACCAAGACCATAAACGAGGTCCTCCAGGGCCGGCTGCTGCGCCAACTGGAAGGCATCGAGCAAGCCTGGTGCGCCAGCGAGGCCGACGCCAACCTGCTGGCCGGCCTGCGGCCCGGGTTGGCCGTCACCCGCCTGGGCCCGCCCCTGCCCGCACCGGGCGCGGGCAAGGGGTTCGGTGACCGGGAGGGAGTGGCCCTGGTGGCCACCGACAGCTTCGACGCCGCCGGTGACCCCGAAGCCCCGGCCGTGCGGGCGCTGGAAGAACTGGTCCCCGCCTGGCGTCGTCGGGACATGAGCCTGAAAGTGAGCGTCGTGAGCGACTGGCCCACGCCCGGCCTCGCCCACTTGGCCGCCAGCGTAGGCGCCGAGATCATGCCTTCGGGTGGCGACCTGGTGACGGCGCTGAGCACGGCCCGCTTGGTGGTGGCGCCCGTGGTCCATGGCACCAGCGCGTCTGCGTGGGTCCCGGCGGCGCTCGCCGCCGGGACGCCCTGGCTGTGCACCCCCAAGGCGGTCACGGGAACTTACCTGGAAGGCGTGTTCGACCGGGCCGTGGTGGCCGACGTCGCCACCATGGGCCATCGCGGATGGGTGTTGCTGACTGACGAGGCCGCCTGGGACGACGTGGCCGGCAGCCTCGGCCCCCGCCGGGCCGCCCTGGTCGCGCCGCGGGAGGCAGCTTTGACCGGAGCCCTGCTGAGCGCGGGGATCGACCCGCCCCGCGGGCCGTTATGGCCCGTGGAGCGCCGGCCGGCCCACCCTGCCAGGCCCCCGGTGCGGGTGCCCCTGCGCCCCGCGGCGGTGGCCGACCCGCCCGCCATTTTCGTCCCCGACAGCCTGAGCGAAGACGAGCGCTACGAGCTGTGGCACCAGCGCCGGGGGCCCAACGCCGAGGTGGTGGCGGCCATCGGGGCCGAAGCGGCCCGGGCCGGCTACCAGCCCACGATCTCGGTGCTCATGCCCGTCTGCGACACCGCCGCCTGGATGCTGGAGGCGGCCGCCGAGTCGGTGCTGGGCCAGGCCTACCCCCACTGGCAGCTGTGCCTGGCCGACGATGCTTCCGAGCGAGCCGAGACCCTGGCCACCCTGTCGTCGCTGGCCGAGCGGGACAGCCGCGTGAGCCTCACCCGGCTGCCTCGCCGCTCGGGCATCTCGGCCGCCACCAACGCCGCCCTTGCCCTGGCCACCGGCGAGTATGTCGCCTTCTTGGACCACGACGACGTTTTGAAGCCCCACGCCCTGGCCCAGATGGTGCGCTGGCTCGACGCCGACCCGGCCCTGGACCTGCTCTACAGCGACGAGGACAAACTGGCCCCGACCGGCCGGCTGACCGAGGCCCGGTGGAAGCCGGACTTCTCGCCCAACCTGCTGCTGTGCCAGAACTACGTCTGCCATTTCCTCGTCGTCCGGCGTTCGCTCATAGAGAGCCTGGGCGGCCTGCGCCCGGGCTACGACGGCAGCCAGGACTACGACCTGGTGCTGCGGGTGGCCGACGTCACCGACCGCATCGCCCACGTCCCCGACTCGCTGTACAGCTGGCGCATGCACGAGCAGTCGGCGGCCTCGGCCGGCGACAACAAACCGTGGGCCTGGATGGCGGCGCAGCGGGCGCTGGGGGACTGGCTGCGCCGGCGTGAGGACCGGGGCGGCGCCGGCGGGTGGACCGAGGAGGGGGCATGGTTCGACGTCCACCGGGTGCGCTTCCGGCGCGCCGGGGAGCCCAAGGTAAGCATCATCATCCCCACCCGCAACGGCCGTCACCTGCTGGGCCGTTGCGTCGAGAGCGTCATCTCCAAGTCCGTTTACAGCAACTTCGAACTGGTGGTGGTGGACAACCAGAGCGACGACCCCGAGACGCTCGAGTACCTGGCCACCCTGCCCGGCCAGGTCCTGCGCTACCCGCACGAGTTCAACTACCCCCGCCAGCTCAACCTGGCGGTGGCGGCCGTCGAGTGCGACGTCCTGGTCTTCTTGAACAACGACACCGAGGTCCTGACCACGGACTGGCTCGACCGGCTCATCGAGCAGGCCCTGCGGCCCGAAGTGGGCGCGGTGGGGCCCCGCCTCCTCTTCCCGGACGGCAAGGTGCAGCACGAGGGCATCATCGTCGGTGCCTGGCGCGGGCACGCCAACTCGGTCGAATGGGGCAACTGGTGGCGGATGGGCGACCTGCTCAGGGACGTTTCCGCCGTGACCGGCGCCTGCATGGCGACCCGGCCCGGCGTCTACTGGCGGGTGGGCGGCTACGATGAACGCCTTCGGGTGGCTTACAACGACGTCGATTTCTGCCTACGTTTGCACCAAGCCGGGTACCAGGTGGTTTACGAGCCTGATGCCGCGCTCTTCCACGCCGAGGGGTCGACCCGAGGGCTGATGGAGGACGCCGAGGACGCGCCCCTGTTCAACGAGCGCTGGCGGCCGCGCTCGTCGTGCGACCCCTATTACAACCCCAACTTGAACCGCAACCGGCTGTTGTTCAGGGTGGAGCCATGAGCCGCTCCACCTCCGACCCCGGTCCATTGGCGGCGTGGCCGGAGGAGCCCGAAAACGGCACCAATGGCCAGGGCAACGGCTCGTCCAAGCGGGGCCGGCGCAACACGGTCGCGGAGCGCAACACGACCGTCATGACGGCGAAGACGGCGCCGCCCAGCCTGCGTGAGTACGGCAAGTACAAAGAGCTTTTTTACAACCTGACGTTGCGGGACCTGCGCTCGAAGTACAAGCGCTCGGTGATCGGCTGGGGCTGGTCGATGATCAACCCGTTGGCCAACATGCTGATCTACACCATCGTGTTCTCGATGCTCCTGAACATCCACCCGCCCTTCGGCATACCGAGCGGGATCAACAACTACGCCCTCATGCTCCTGGCTGCCATGTTGCCCTTCAACTTCTTCCAGGCCAGCGTCATGGAGTCGATGGGCAGCCTGGTGGGCAACCAGAACCTCATCCAGAAGACCTACTTCCCGCGTGAGCTCCTCCCGGCGGCAACCGTCGCCTCCAAGGTCGTCTCCCACCTGATCGAGATGGGCCTACTTATGGTGGCCGTGGTGGCCTGGGGCAACTGGAGGGCGCTGATGTACCTGCCCTTCGTGCTGGTGGTCATGGTCGTGGTGACGATCTTCGGGCTCGGCCTGGCATTCCTTTTCTCTATAGGCAACGTGTTTTACCGGGACATCTACCACTTCTCGGGCATTTTCTTCTTCCTGTGGATGTTCCTGACGCCCATCGCTTATCCCTTTTACCTTGTGGGGGGCGGCCTCAACGGCAACCCGGCGGCGGGAGCGGTGCTGCAGGCACCCAGGTACATCCATCTCCTGGGCCATGCCCTGTCGCTCGGCAGCGTTTTCAAGCTCAACCCCATGACCGACGCGGTGCTCACTTTCCAGGCCTTCCTGTACAACGGGCAATTACCTTCTTCGTCCCATCTCGTCAAGTTCACCGTGGTGCCGACCACGGCCGACCCTCACCCGCTGGCGACGTTCCTCGTCGTGCATTCCAATGTGTCGTGGAGCGATTTCGCCTACTTGGTGGTATGGGCCGTCGTGGTCCTGGCCATCGGGCTCAAGGTTTTCCGTAAGTACGAGGCCCGCCTGCCAGAGGAGCTATAGGGCATTGAGCTTGCCCGTCGTGGTCGCTGACCACGTTTCTAAGAAGTACCGGCTCTACCGGGAGCGCAACAACTACCTGAAGGCCGCCATCATGCGCGGCGGGCGGTCCAAGGTGGACATGTTCTGGGCGCTCGAAGACGTGAGCTTCGAGGTTTACGAGGGCTCGACGACCGGGCTCATAGGCGAGAACGGGTCGGGCAAGTCCACCATGCTCAAGTGCCTGGCCCGGATCCTGCGCCCCGACACGGGGTCGGTCTCGGTGACGGGCAAGATGTCGGCCCTCCTCGAGCTCGGGGCCGGGTTCCACCCCGAGCTGTCCGGCCGGGAGAACGTCTTCCTCAACGGGGCCATCCTGGGCCTCAAGCAGAAGGAGCTGATGGCCAAGTTCGACGACATCGTCGATTTCGCCGGGATCGGCCAGTACATCGACGAGCCGGTGAAGAACTACTCCTCGGGCATGTACGTGCGCCTGGGTTTCTCGGTGGCCATCAACGTCGACCCTGACATCCTGCTGGTCGACGAGGTCCTGGCCGTGGGGGACGAGGCGTTCCAGCGCAAGTGCCTGGAGCGCTTCGCCGACCTCAAGCGCAACGGCAAGACGGTGATCATCGTCTCGCACTCCATGGGGTCGGTGGTCACCATGTGCGACCACGCCATCTGGTTCAAGAAAGGCCACAAGATGGCCGACGGGGACCCGCGCCAGGTGATCGAAGCCTACACCGGTTCCATCACACTGGCCGAGCACAGGCCCACCGAGACCGGCGACCGTTGGGGTTCGGGCGAAGCCCGCATCGAGCGGGTGGCGCTGCTGGACCGCTCCGGCCTGCAGTCGACCAGGGTGGGGAGCGGGGAGCCCCTCACCGTGCGCCTGTGGTACACGACGTCGGAGCCGATCGAGCGGCCCGTCTTCTCCGTCTCCTTGCAGACCCTGCAGGGCGTGGTGGTCAGCTGCCCGACGACCAGGGAGGGCGGCGAGGTACCGGAAAAGCTGGACGGGAGCGGGTGGGTGGACCTGGTCCTCGAGCGCTTCCCCATCCTGCCGGGCACCTACGACCTCACCGTGTCGCTCACCGACTTCACCATGGCGCACCCCTACGACGTGCGCCGCAACGTGCTGCGCATGGACGTTGACCGCAAGGGGCTGGTGGAGCCCACCGGCATCGTGTCCCTGGGAGGGCACTGGGCCTTCGGGCCGTAGCGGCCAGGCGGTCTGCGCCGATCAGGGTGGCTAACGTGGCGGTGATGTGCCGGTGCGAGCCATGAACGTCCTGGTTACCGGAGGGGCGGGCTTCATAGGGTCAAACCTCGTCAGGCGGCTCGTCGAACGGGGTGACACGGTGCGCGTCCTGGACGACCTCTCGACAGGTCTTAGCGATAACGTCGATGGCCGAGCGGACCTGGTAGAGGGGGACGTTGCTGATCAAGACATCGTGCGCGAGGTCATGGCCGGCGTCAAGGTTGTCTTCCACCAGGCCGCGGCCGGGTCGGTGGCGAGGTCGGTGGAACACCCCCTGGTGACGGACAGGGTGAATGTCCACGGCACTCTGACCGTGTTGAAGACGGCGCTCGACGTAGGCGTTCGCAGGGTAGTTTGCGCGTCGTCGAGCAGCGTGTACGGGGGAACGGCGGCCCTGCCGAGCGCCGAGACCTCCTTGCCCATGCCCCGCTCGCCCTATGCGGTGTCCAAGCTGGCCGGCGAGCATTACTGCCGGGTCTTTGCCCAACTGTTCGGACT
>JBEKNX010000248.1:0-7049 GCA_049522375.1 Acidimicrobiales bacterium
AAAGCTGCCGCTCTCCGTCTACCGGAAGAGATCGTTCCGTGCTCTCTGGCTGGACACGTTCGATCGTCTAAGCGCTCCGGTGGAGCACCGTTATGTTTGGGATGAGCTCAGGCCCTGGTTCTCTGAGGAAGGCTTTGCCGTTGAGTCGGTGCGAGACGAAGCGGGCTTCTTCATCGTGGCGACGCGCACTGTGGCGCGATGATTAGTGCGCCATGACTGGTCGGGAGCCGTAGGCGGACCGTGAGCTCGCTTCCACTTTGGGGTTACGGCGTCGTCTTGGCGGCCGCTCTTGTTGTGAGCCTGGTGTTGACCCCGCTGGCAATCGGAGTTGCGCTCCGACTGCACATCTTCGACCACCCAGGGCCGGCCAAGGCACACAGCGCCGCGGTCCCCTACCTCGGGGGAGCCGCGATAGTGGTGTCGTTCGCGGTCGTCGTGCTGGTGGCGAGCGTTGTCAGGCCGCCGCCGAGCGGTCTCCCCCAGCTGGCCGGGTTCCTGGGTCTTGCGGTGTTGCTGGCCGGAGTCGGGTTGCTGGACGACCTCCGGGGAGGCCTGAGCCCTTGGCTGCGCCTGGGACTGGAAGCAGGTGCAGGGCTGGCCGTTTGGTCGATGGGCTATGCCGCCCACCTTCCGGGGCTTCCCAGCGGGCTGGACGCGGCCGTAACCGTCATATGGGTCGCGGGAGTGACGAACGCGTTCAACCTGTTGGACAACATGGACGGTCTTTCGGCGGGCGTGACCGTAGTCGT
Source organism: Acidimicrobiales bacterium (assembly GCA_049522375.1). Taxonomy (GTDB): domain Bacteria; phylum Actinomycetota; class Acidimicrobiia; order Acidimicrobiales; family Palsa-688; genus Fen-671. Next base: position 750 of record JBEKNX010000248.1, read on the forward strand.
CACGCTATCCATTTTCGGCATCGCCTGGTTGCAGCAGAGGTACCTCGTTGCTGCCCTCGCTGTCGCCCTGGCAGGTTGCGCGGCGGGTTTCCTGCGGCACAATTTTCATCCGGCACGGATCTACATGGGCGATGCCGGCAGCCTGTTCCTGGGCTTCATGGTCGCGGTGCTACTGCTCAAATTGCGCACCGACGCGCCCACACGGGTGGAGGTGGCTGTCATCCTGGCCGTGCCCGGGGTGGCACTGTTCGACACGACCCTGGTGATGGTGTCACGCGTCCGGCACAAACGCAGCCCTTTTAAGGGGGGTCAAGACCACACGAGCCACCGTTTGGTGTACCTCGGCCTGTCCGTGCGCCAGGCAGTAATAACCACCTATCTGGCAGGGATCGTGCTCGGCGGGGTCGCAGTCGCAATGGAGCAGCTCGGACCGGCGGCCCGCATCGTCGGTGTCATCGGCTTGCTCGTGGCGGCTGCACTCGTGGCTATTCCCCTGACCAGGGCCCCTGTTTACGAGGTCCCGTGGTCGCGGGCCAAGGGGCGCAAGCCGGTTGGCGCACCGAGCACAGTGCCAGTGTGCGACGCCAATGGTGCCGGTGCTTCACCGGGCAAACCCGTGCCGTCCGAGGCAAACGTCTCCGCTCCGAGCTGAGGGCTGGTTTCAGGACGTCCCCGCTTCCGCAGATCGAACCGCGGCCGGCTGGCCCGCCTACCTGGCCAGCACTGCGGCGGCCGCCGACTAACGTGCCAAGCGTTCGACCCGACCTCGTCCCCCGAAGTGCCAAAGCGGCGACGGTGCTTCGCCTCATCACTCGCATGAACATCGGCGGCCCCGCGCGCCAGGCCATACTTCTCACCAAGGGGCTCGCCGCCGAGTTCCCGACCGTCCTGGTGGCCGGCCGGCCCGGCCCTTCAGAGGGGGAACTTGTCGACTTCGAAGTGCCCGTGGTCCGGGTCCCGCTGGTGCGCCCGGTCAGGCCGACGACCGACTTGTCCTGTTTCTTTGCCGTCCGCAAGCTGATCCGCGAAAGCAGGCCGTGTCTCGTCCACACCCACATGGCCAAAGCCGGGACCGTGGGGCGCCTGGCTGCCTTGAGCTCGTTTGACCGGGGCCGCCGCCCCCGCCTGGTCCATACGTTCCACGGCCACGTGCTGCAGGGGTACTTCTCGGGTTCCCAACAGCGGGCCTTCTTGGAGCTGGAGCGGGTGCTCGCCAAGCGCACAGACGTATTAATAGCGGTGAGCCCGGAAGTGAGAGACGAGTTGCTGGACCTCGGTGTAGGCAGGCCCGAGCAGTACCGCGTCATACCCCTCGGCTTTGACCTCGAGCCTCTCCTGGAGGTCGGTGGCCCCGGCGCCCCCACCGGGCGGCTCCGCTCGGCCTTGGGACTGCCGAGCGACGTCCCTTTGGCAGGGACCGTGGGCAGGCTCGTACCGATCAAGGACCATGCCACCCTCTTCTCGGCCGTAGCCAAGGTCCCTGGGCTCCACCTGGCGGTGCTGGGAGACGGCGAGCTGAGGTCCGCACTCGACGGCCTGGCCGTCGAGCTTGGTATCGCCGGGCGGGTGCACTTCACGGGCTGGTGGATGGACGTCCCAACCGCTCTGGCCGACCTCGACGTGGTCGTCCTGTCCAGCATCAACGAGGGGACGCCGGTGGCCCTGATCGAAGCTCTGGCTGCGGGCCGCCCGGTCGTCGCCACGGACGTCGGAGGGGTGCGCCACGTGGTCCAGGACGCCGAGACGGGCTGGCTATGCCGAGCCGGCGATGCCGATGGGCTCTCCCTCCTGCTCGGGCGCGTCCTGGCACAACCGCACGTGGCGCAGCTCATGGCGCAGGAAGGACGCCGGCGGGTCGTCGAGCGCTTCGGCAGTGGTCGCCTGCTGGCCGACCATCGCGCGCTCTATGGCGAGCTCCTCGGGCGCTCCCCTCGCTGATCCAGGGCACGGGTACCGTCGGCCACAACGAGGTGGGCGTCCCCGCCCCTGACCAGCGAGTCAGGATTTGGCTGCCGCTTTGCGCTCGGCCGCCATGGCCTGGGACAGCAACTGGTGGTAGACGGAGTCCCTGGGGTTGTCCTCTATAGCTTTGTCCGACAGGGACACCGCGGCGCTGAGCTCAGCTCTGGTACTCGAAGACGGGATACTGGCCAGCTCCAAGTCCGCTTTCGCCTCGCTGGCCGCGTAAGGCCCCCACAGCGGGCTCTCTGCGACGGCCATTGCCAGCAGACTGCGTGCTCGAAGCAGATCGGTGGTGGCATCGGAAAGATTGGGCGCATGTCCGGCTGCGCTGGCGAGGACCGTGGCTTCGGCGACAGGGTAAGTTGCCTCCCACGGGTTGAGCGACATGGCGGACTGCATGTTGGCGAAATAGGCCGGCCCCACGTTGGTGGGGGTACTTGCTGTCGCTGTCAGAGGCGCACCCTGGTCGAAGGTGGCGGCGGCGGCCCAGTAATCGTGGTCAGCCCGGTAAGGCCGGTCTGCCCCCAACGCGAGCAGCACCACCACCGCGGTGACACCGACGGCGGTGAGGACCGTCGGCCACGGCACGTCGTCGCGCCCGCGGCCAGGACGCCTGCGCCGGCCCGACGACCTCGGCGTCCACACTCCTTTAATGGGTTGGCCCACCGACGCGTCAGGTCCTTGGACGCCCGCACCCAGGGTCTTCGCCAGAAGCGTCCCGGGTCGCAGCGTGTCGGGAACCCCGGCGGCGAGGGAGAGGGCTGCCAGCATCCCCACCAGCACCCAGAAGAGGAACGAAAGGCCGACCTGCTGAACGTTGAACATGGCCTGCACGAGGTAGGCGACGATGGACGCGCTCACGACCGCGAGGCACGTGCGGTGTGCCTGGGCCCGCTGCTTCGGCTCGGGGCCCGTACTTTCGTCCTGTTCGACCCCGCGCAGCCGCCGCCACGTGCCGCCGGCCCGCAAACCGATGAGCAGCAGGACCACCAGGAACAGGGCCAGGCCCACGAAGCCCTGGTCGGCGAGGAAGTTCATAAAGATGTCGTGCGCCCCGTTGACTAGGTAGGTCGGCCCCAACCCGGCGACCCAGGAAGCGCTCTGGTACCGGGGATAGACCAGGGCGAAGGTGTCGGGGCCGATCCCAGTAAGGGGGTGATCGAGCGCCATCCGGAGCGCCACCTTCCAGATCTCTAAACGCTGCTCGACCGAGGTATTGCCGCCGGACTGGAACAGCGACGACAGCGGCTGGGCCAAGAAACGCTCTCCTTTCACGGCCATGCCTGCAGCCGCGAGCGCCACCACCACGGTGACGCCGGCCGTCGACAAAAGGGCCCGGCGTTTGAGCTCGGGAGCCATGATCACCGCCAAGACCACGAGCGCTACCAGGGCAGCCAGCCAGGCCCCGCGCGCCGCAGTCCGGACCAGTTCGGTGAGAACGGCCAGGGTCAAGAGGCCGGAAACCGCTCGCCAGGGCCAGCGCTTGGCGCCGAGCCCCAGTACCAAGACGGCCGGGAGGACCATGGCGAGGTAGCCGCCCAGGTGGTTGGGGTTACCGAAGGTGGAGAAGAAAGCCTCGGAGAAGGACCCCCCCAACCTCCAGTTGACGAAGTCCCATTTGGCCCCGCTCACCTCGGTGTCGTGGAGCTGGATGAGGCCGTAGAGGACGACCACGGTGCCGCCGCCGAAAGCGAACGCTCCCAAGCCGCGGCGGACGTCGTCCACATCGAAGGCCTCGGCCGCCGTCATCGCCACGACGCCCAGGCAGGCGGCCAAGAACAAGCCGTCGTAGGAGCTGTAGTTGCCGAGCAGGCCGACGTGGACGTCCATACCGGTGAAGGCGGAGACTGCTGTCCAGGCCACCAGGGCAGCGACGACCCATTGCAAGCCGTTGCGCCAGGTGGGGACGGCTCTGTGATGAACGCTCGCCAGCGCCCACAAGCCCGCGAGCACCAACGCTCCGATGACCACCACCGTGTACTTCGGGACGTTGAACACGTCGCCGGTGTGCGGGTCGAACACGACCGGCACTACCGCAATGAGCACGACCAGCAGGAACGTTCTGGCGCCACGCAGCGGCTGCTTGGCTTTCGCGGCCGCGGCGGCGAGATAGCCGGTGCCTATGGCCGCGCTCAGGACCGTTCCCAGGAAAACCGCGAAGCTTCCCTTTACCGCGCCCGTGGCCCACAAGAGGAGCGCCACGACCCAGAAGGCGAGGCCAAGCAACAAGGCCCAAGTAGGGAAGCCCGTCTTGTCCCGAACGCGCCGCACGTTGGACGACGAAAGCCACCGGGCGGCCCAGGGGGCGGTGGCGGGTTGGCGTCGGCGCGACGTGGACGGTCCCGGGCGCCCCGGAACGGGAGCACGGTGGGGGCGACCACTCCCGGGCGCGGGCCGCCGCCGGCGGTTGCCCCTGCGACTGGCCATGGCAGACGAGCCTAGCGGGGTGTGTTTCCCGGCCACCGGTAGCCGGAAGGTCGACCGCCCCCTAACCCTCAAGTTCAGCTTTATGGCAGGGGCTCAGGCTGCCGCCACCAGGTCTTTCGCATCGTCGAACCCCGATGGTCCAGTGCAGGCCGACTACGCTCGTCGAGAGTGGCCCGGTTACCCTGGAGGGACCGCACGCCGGACGACGCAAGTTCCCTCCGTCCTGAACCCATCACGCAACCCGTGCCGGTCGTGAAAGGGCCCGCACAGGCCGCAGGCGGTGACATGGCCGGCGGACCAACCCGAGCGGAGCATTCAAGGCGTAGCGACGAGCACAATGGGAGCGTACCTGGCCGCGCAACGCGCGTCCCGATGGAGGATCCGGCACCGCCAGTGACGAACGGCCCCTTTGTGCGTCACTCAACCAAGCCGATCAAACCAGAAGGTCAAGAGACAAGACCGGCCAGCGCGGTGCCCCCGCTCGACGACGCTGCTGTCGACGCCGCCAGGCGGGGCGAACCCTCCTCATGGGAGACCGCTTACCTGGCCTACGGGGGAGCGTTGATGGGGTACCTGATGTTGAGGCTCGACAACCGGGACGACGCCGGTGAGGCTCTGTCGGAAACCTTCGCGCGCGCCATCGACAAGAGCTCTTCTTTCCGGGGGGACGCTTACGCCTTCCGGGCCTGGTTGTTCAGGATCGCCCGCAACGTGTCCACCGACCAGCACCGCCACCGGGCCCGCCTAGTCGTCGTGCCCGACCACTCCGAGACGGCCGACCGGCCCCAGCCGTCGGGCGAGGAGATCGCCATCCAGCGCGAGGACGTGGCCGAGGTGCGGCGTGGTTTCGGCCAGCTCTCACTGGCCGACCAGGAGGTCCTGTGGCTGCGGGTGTGCTCGGGACTGTCGGCGGCTGACGTGGGCGCCCTGCTCGGCAAGAAGCCAGGCGCCGTACGCATGCAGCAGCTCAGGGCGCTCGAAGCCCTGCGGGGCGAGGTGAGGCTGTGACTGCCCCGCGCCCGCAGTGGGACGACCACCTGCTGGCCCAGCTCCTCGACGCCGCCCTCGACGCCGAGCACAGGCCCCCCGTCCCCCCCGGCACCGGGGGAGAGGTCGAAGATCTGGCGGACCTCGCAGGCACGCTCCGGCTGGCGCTGCCGCTGCCCGCCCTGCCCGCCGGAGGCCGCTCCGAGGTCCGCGCCGCCGCCCTGGCCGCCCGGGTCGCCCGCCGCCCCTTCCGGGGCCGAGCCCTCGTCGCCGCGGTCATAACCCTGCTCGTGGGGGCGGTCATCGGCGGGGCCCTGGGTAACGCCTTCCAGCAGCCGAGCCCGGCTAAGGCCCGTTTCGCCGCCCTGGAACTGGCCGACCAGTCGCTCCACGAGGCGACCAAGGCCCTGTCGGCGCACCAGCCGGCCAAAGCTCTCACGGATATCAACCGGGCGGCCAAGGTGCTGCAGTCCCAGGGTGGGGCCGGTACGGTCGTGACCACGGTGCCGGCCACGGCCACCCAGAACGCCGAGCAGGCGGCCATCGTGACGCTGCAGGAGCAAGTGGCGGCGCTCCAGGCGGACAACCAGCACCTGAAGCGGCAGTTGGCGTCCCAGGCCCAGACGACCACGGCGACCCACGCCACCAAAGCCTCAACTTCAACTTCAAGTTCAAGTACGAGCTCGAGCACGACGCCGCCGTCGACCAGCGTCCCAACGTCACGGCCCATCGTCCCGGCCACGTCCCGCCTGACGACGGTGCCGCCCACGACGGTGCCGCCCACGACGGTGCCGTCCACGACGGTACGGCCGACGACGGTACGGCCGACGACGGTACGGCCGACGACCGTGCCTCCCACAACGGTACGGCCGACGACCGTGCCTCCCACAACGGCGCGCCCGACGACCGTGCCTCCCACAACGG
>JBEKNX010000249.1:0-7048 GCA_049522375.1 Acidimicrobiales bacterium
GTTGACCAGCGTGGTGGCGTCCGAGCCCAGGTAGCTGCGCCCTTGGACGGCCTTGATGGCGGCGTCCAAAGAGCTCACCCGCTCGGCGATCAGGTGGGCAGAACTCTCTTTTACCCAGATGAGGCCGCCCCCGCCCCCGGCCACGTCCGCCGCCGCCGGCACGGTCGTGGCCGACGGGTCGGTAGTAGTTGTGCTGTCCGCCGAAGCGGGGCCTGTGCTCGCGGCCAGGGAGCCCGCCAACACCGCAAGTACCGTCACAAAAGCAGCACCAGCCCCCGCGTGCCAGCCCCGCCGGCGTTGCATTTGGTAGCGCATTGGTCCTCCTCGGTCAATTGCTGTTCGGGTCTTGGGTGTTATCCTCGCCGGGCTTTATGACGGCCTTTCGTGCCACGTGTGATGGTCGTGTGAAGGCAAATGTGGTGGCCTCCACCGTGCTTCGCGCCGGGCTGGCCCGGTGGCGCGCCAAACTGGAGGGAGTGCTCGAACGTCCTCCCCCCGGGGCCATACCTGACGCCCCCGGCTCTTACCAGTTCCGTGACCGGGACGGTCGGGTCATCTATGTGGGCAAGGCGAAGTCGCTGCGCCAACGACTGTCCAACTACTTCCAGTCGCCCAGCGCCCTGTTGCCCCGGACGGCGCAGATGGTGGCGTCGGCGGAGAGCGTCGAGTGGATCCAGGTCCGCAACGACGTCGAGGCCCTCATGCTCGAGTACAGCCTCATCAAGCAGCACAAGCCCCGCTTCAACGTGCGCCTCCGCGACGACAAGAGCTACCCGTTCCTGGTGCTCACGACGGGGGAGGAATGGCCCCGGGCCACGGTGCGCCGGGGCCGGCCCAATACCCGCACCACGCACCGCTACTTCGGGCCCTACGCCCACGCCTACGCCATCCGGGAGACGCTGGACCTGCTGCTGCGCACCTTCCCGGTACGCAGCTGCAGCGACATCAAGTTCGCCCGCCACCAGCGCCTGGGCCGGCCGTGCCTCCTGTACCACATCGAGCGCTGCGCGGGGCCGTGCGCCGGCTACATCGAGCGCGACCGGTACTTGGGCCTGGTCGAGGAGTTCGCCATGTTCCTTGACGGCGATACCGCTCCCATCCTGGAGCGGCTCGAGGCGCAGATGCGCGAGGCGGCCGGCAACCTCGAGTTCGAACTGGCAGCCCGGGTGCGGGACCGCATCGCCTCTGTGCGCAAGGCCATCGAGAAGCAGCAGATGGTGAGCGAGCGGCCCGAGGACCTCGACTGCTTCGCTCTCTCCGAAGACGAGCTGGAGGCTGCCGTCCAGGTCTTTTACGTCAGGCGGGGCCGCGTCGTGGGCCGCAAGGGCTTCATAGTCGACAAGGTGGAGGACCTCGACCCTCCCCAGTTGCTGGCGAACATCCTCCAGCAGCACTACGCCGACGCCGTGAACGGGGTCCCCCCCGTGGTGCTGGTCCCGGGCGAAGTCGACGAGAAGGACCTGCTCGAAGAGTGGTTGTGGACTTTGCGGGCCGAGGGCCAGGCCGAAGCCCGGGCCGGTGCTGCGAGCGGCGAGCCGCCCTTGCGGGAGTGGTGGGCGGCGCGGGGCGAACGCCGGCCTGAGCGCAGCGTGGACCCGAAGGCGGCTGGGGTAGGCCGGCCCCGCCTGCACGTGCCCCAGCGGGGGGAGAAAAAAGCCCTCTTAGACATGGTGGCCAAGAACGCGGCCGAGGAACTCCTGCGGCACCGCCTGAAGCGCAATTCGGACCACAACGCCCGGGCGCGTGCCCTCAACGCTCTCCAGGACGCGCTCGATTTGCCCGAGGCGCCCCTGCGCATCGAGTGTTATGACATGAGCCATCTGCAGGGCACCGATTACGTGGGCTCCATGGTGGTCATGGAGGACGGCCTGCCAAAGCCGGCCGAGTACAGGCGTTTCAAGGTCCGCAATGTCCCCGGCAACGACGATTACGCGGCTATGGAAGAGGTGCTGACCCGCCGCCTCACTGCCTACCTGACCGAAAAAGAACTGCCGGTGGCGGAGCGAAAACGGCATTTCTCCTATCCACCCCAATTGCTGCTCGTCGACGGGGGAAAGGGTCAGCTCAACGTCGCCCTAAGGGTCCTCCAGGAGCTCAACCTCGAGGAGGAAATCCCGCTGGCGGCACTGGCCAAGCAGTTCGAGGAGGTCTACCTGCCGGGGATGGCCGAGCCGGTCCGGGTGCCCCGCGGTTCGGAGGCGCTTTACCTGCTGCAGCGGGTGCGTGATGAGGCCCACCGGTTCGCCATTTCTTACCATCGCCAGTTGCGGGGCAAGCGCATGACGGTTTCCGTCCTCGACGGTGTCCCGGGCCTGGGGCCGGCCCGGCGCAAGCGGCTTTTGGCCGAGCTGGGGGGCATCAAGGCCGTCCGCCAGGCTCCCCGAGAGGCTTTCGAGTCCCTCAGCTGGCTGCCTAAGCCCGTGGCCGAGGCCGTGTGGGAGAAAATACACGGCGACAGGAGGGCCGGCAGCGCCCTGCGCGAGGTACGGCGCGCCGTAGCCGAGAGCGCAGCCGACAAGGCGCCGGTATGAGCGACAAGGGCGCCGGTATGACCGAGAAGGCACCGGTATGACCGGGCCCGCAGCGACCGGGCCCGAAATCGAGGGCGCGGTGCCCTACCATGACTCGGCCGCCCCGTTGCCGCCTGAGGCGGAGGAGCTCTGGGAGGTCAATTCGGGCTGGTGGCAGCGCAAGTTCACCGAAGGCGCCGACCCTGAGTACACCGAACAGATAATCCCGTTGTTGCGCGAGCACCTCGAGCAGGTCGCGCCCCAGTGCATCCTCGACATCGGGTGCGGCGAGGGTCAGCTGTCGCGCGTCGCCGCCGGGCTTTCCGGCGTGAGGCAGGTGGTGGGGGTGGACCCGACCGGCGCCCAGCTCCGGGCTGCGCTCGACAGGCAGCCACCGCCGGGCCCACCGCCGGGCCCGGCGGCGGGCCCGGCGGTGGACCACAGCCGGGACGCGCCGGGTAATGGACCAGGCCGGGCGGGGACCGGCAGGGCGGGGACCGGCAGGGCGGGGCGCGTCAGCTACGCCCGGGCGGCGGCGGGGGCGCTGCCCTTTCCCGACGCCAGCTTCGATGCCGCGTTTGCGTGCCTGGTCTTCGAGCACATCGAAGGGACGGCCGGCGCTCTGGCCGAGGTCGGCCGCGTATTGCGCCCGGAGGGCACGTTCCTGTTGTTCTTGAACCACCCGCTCCTCCAGGCTCCGGGCAGCGGCTGGGTGGACGACCACATATTGGAGGAGCAGTACTGGCGCATCGGCCCCTACCTGGTCGAGCACCACGGGGTCGAAGAGGTCGACAGGAACGTCTGGATCCCCTTTGTCCACCGGCCCCTTTCGGTCTACGTCAACGGCCTCGCCGCCGCCGGGCTGTACCTGACCGGGATGGTCGAGCCGGCCCCTCCAGCCGGCTTCCTGGAAAGGGCCCACGAGTACCAGGAGGCGGCCGCCTTCCCCCGCCTGCTCGTCTTGCAAACGGAGAAACTGGTCCGGCGCCGGGCGCGGGCACTATGAGACAGGCACACTGAGAGCTATGGCCGAGTTCGTTGTCATAACCGGGTTGTCGGGAGCAGGCCGTTCCCAGGCCGGAGCGGCACTGGAGGACCTGGGCTGGTACGTGATGGACAACCTGCCCACCGCGCTCATCACCAAGGTGGCTGACCTGGTGTCCACGGGCGGCCCCGAGGCCCAGCGCCTGGCCCTGGTGGTCGGCCGCCACGCCGGCCAGCTCGGCGAGCTGCAGACGGCCGTCGAGCAACTGCGAGCCTCGGGAGAGCGGGTCTCGGTGCTCTTCCTCGACGCCTCCGACGAGGTACTGGTGCGCCGCTTCGAGGGCACCCGCCGGCGTCACCCGCTGGGTCAGGAGGGCGTCCTGGAGGCCATAGAGGACGAACGTCGGCGCCTGGAAGCCATAAAGGAGATGGCCGACGTTGTGGTCGATACGACCGACCTCAACGTAAACCAGCTGCGCGAGCGCCTGGCCGACCTGTTCAGCGGCGACGACGCCATCGCCATGCAGATACTGGTGCTCAGTTTCGGTTTCAAGCACGGCGTCCCGCTGGACGTCGACAACGTGTTCGACGTCCGTTTCCTGCCCAACCCCCACTGGGTAGAAGCGATGCGGCCCCTGACGGGCCTGGACGAGCCGGTGCGCCGCTATGTCCTGGGCCAGCCGGCGGCCAAGGAGTTCCTGGAAAGGGTCAGCCATCTATTGAAGTTCCTCGTCCCCGCCTACACCCGGGAGGGCCGGTCGTACCTCACGATCGCCATCGGTTGCACCGGCGGCCGCCACCGCAGCGTTGTGCTGGCCGAGGAGATCGCCACCCGGCTGCGGGAGATGGGCTTCAACCCCAGCGCCATCCACCGGGACGTAGAACGTTGAGCGGACGGCCCCGCCACGAAAATGGGCATGGAGATGGGCACGAAGATGGGCAGGGCGGCCAGGGTGCCGGGCCCCGCCAGGCCCGGCCGTCGGTCGTCGCCCTGGGCGGCGGGCACGGCCTGGCCATTACTTTGTCCGCCGTCTCCAAGTACGCCGGCCAGGTTACGGCCGTAGTCTCGGGGGCCGACGACGGAGGCTCGAGCGGCCGGCTGAAAGCGTCATGGACTGGTCCCGCCCCGGGCGACGTGCGCCGGTGCCTGCTGGCCCTGGCCGGCCCGAGCCCGGACGAACAGGCCTGGGCCAAGGCCCTCGACTACCGCTTCAAGGGAGGCGACCTGGACGGGCACTCGCTCGGCAACCTTGTGCTCGTCGCCCTCAGCGAGACCTCAGGGGATTTTGCCGGTGCCGTCGCCCACGTGGCCGGGCTGCTTGGCGCTCGGGCCAAGGTGCTGCCGGCCACCTCGGTGGCCGTGGTCCTGTGCGCCGAACAGGACGAACCGCACGGCAACGGGGGAGAGGGCCGGCTCATGGGCCAGCTGGTGGGCCAGGTGAAAGTGGCCCACGCCCCGGGGCGCCTGCGCCGGGTCTGGGTCGTCCCGCCCAGCCCTCCGGTGCCCGAGGCGGTCCTGGAGGCGATCGCCACCGCCGACCAGGTCGTGATCGGGCCGGGTTCCCTGTTCACCAGCGTGCTGGCCGTGTGCGCCGTCCCCGGCATCCGGGAGGCGCTCTCGGCCCGCTCCGCAGGGCGGGTTTACGTCTGCAACGTCGGCTTGCAGATCGGGGAAACGGGCGGTTTCGACGCCGACGACCACTTGGCCGCCCTATCGGACCACGGCGTGGTGGTCGACGCCGTGGTGTGCGACCCGGCGGCCCCGGTCGGGGCCCTGTCGACAGCGGCGGCGCGAGCGGCCCGGCCCGGCGGGGTGCAGGTGGCGGCGGCAGCCCTGGTGGCGGCCGACGGCCATTCGCACGACCCCTGCCGGCTGGCGCCGGTACTTGAGCGCCTGGCCGCTCAATAGGCTCGGGGCGGCGCCCGCCAGACGGGGCGCGGTCTGGCCCGAAGTTGGGCCCGGAAGTTGGGACTTGGGCCCGGAAGTTGGGACTTAAGTCCTGCATGGCGCGTGACCAGGTACTTGACTGGGCCTTGGGCGGGGTCACCTAGGATGCTCTAGGACGACGATCGAGGAGAGAGATCATGGCTGTCAGGGTTGGGATCAACGGGTTCGGGCGCATCGGGCGCAATTACCTGCGTGCCGTGCTGGAGCAGGGCGCAGACATCGAGGTCGTGGCGGCCAACGACCTGGCACCGCCGGCAAGCAACGCACACCTGCTCAAGTACGACTCGACTTTCGGTGTCCTGAAGCAGGAAGTGAAGGTTTCCGAGGACACGATCAAGGTCGGCTCGCACAGTTTCAAGGTTTTCTCCGAGAGGGACCCTAAGGCTCTGCCCTGGGGCGACCTCGGGGTAGATGTGGTTATCGAGTCCACCGGCCATTTCACCGACGGCGACAAGGCCCGTGCCCACCTCGAGGCGGGGGCCAAGCGGGTCCTTATCTCCGCTCCCGGGACCAACGTCGACGCCACCTTTGTGGTCGGCGTCAACGACGACACCTTTGACCCGGCCAAGCACCAGGTCATTTCCAACGCCAGCTGCACCACTAACTGCTTCGTGCCCATGATCAAGGTCCTGGACGACGCCTTCGGGGTCGAGAAGGGCCTCATGACTACCGTCCACGCCTACACCAACGACCAAAACCTTCTCGACCTGGTGCACAAGGACCTGCGCCGGGCCCGCGCCGCCGCCGTCAACATCGTGCCTTCGAGCACCGGTGCTGCCCGGGCGACGAGCCTGGTGCTGGCCAACATGAAGGGCCGCCTCGACGGCTCCGGGCTGCGGGTGCCCGTCCCGGACGGTTCGATCACCGACTTCACCGGCATCTTGGGCCGCGACGTGACCGTGGCTGAGGTCAACGACGCCTTCAAGGCCGCCGCCACCAGCGGCAAGCTGGCCAAGGTGCTCGTCTACACCGAGGACCCCATCGTCAGCTCGGACATCGTCGGCTCGCCGGCCAGCTGCACCTTCGACTCCAAGCTCACCATGGCCAACGGTTCGCTGGTCAAGGTGTTCGGCTGGTACGACAACGAGTGGGGCTACTCCAACCGCATGGTCGACCTCACGCTGATCACCGGCCGCGCCTAGGTCCATGGACCTCCCCCAGCTCGAAGACCTGGGCCCCATTTCAGGCCAGCGCGTCCTGGTCCGCTGCGATTTCAACGTCCCCATCAGCGGGGGCGTGATCACCGACGACCTGCGCATCCGGCTCCCGATCGACACCTTGACGTGGTTGCTCGACCAGGGTGCCGAGAAGCTGACCGTCTGCAGCCACCTGGGCCGGCCCAAGGGAAAGCCCGATCCCAAGTACTCGATCGCCCCGGTGCGCCAGCGCCTTTATGAACTGCTGGAAGCCAAGGGCGCCGACACCAGCCGGGTCGAGCTCCTGGAAAACCTGCGTTACGACGCCGCCGAGGAGGCCAACGGCCCGGCCCTGGTCGCTTCGTTGATAGAAAACGAGGATCTGTACGTAGACGACGCGTTTGGCGCCGCCCACCGGGCGCACGCCTCCATCGTCGGTCCACCCGCCTTCCTGCCCTCGGCCGCCGGGC
>JBEKNX010000250.1:0-7046 GCA_049522375.1 Acidimicrobiales bacterium
GAACTGGGTAACGGTGACCATGAACGGCAACCGGAAGCCGGGGAGCTTCCCCAGCATCAAGGGGTGGCGGTGCGGCAGGGTGTAACAGCGGCACTCGATGCCCTCGGCGGGCCCGCCCATCAGGCCGCCCGCGCGGCACGGTTAGTTAGGGCAGGACTGGCCGTAGGGGCGCCGGGGGGCAGGGCTACAACTAGGCCCGGGGTGCCGGCGCCGCGAGGCTGCGCCGCCGAGGCGGCCCCGACGGCGTCGGAGCCGATCTTGGTGGAGATCCAGGCGATGTTGCCCGCCGCCCAGGCCGCCAGGCCGGTGGCGAAGGCCACGCCCAGCACGGGGATGATGGCTCTGGTCTTGTGGAAGGTGTGCAATATCGCCCACCCGCCCACTAGGACGATGGCGAGGGGGATTAGCCCCGTCCACTGGGTGATCTCGGTTTGGATCCAGTCGAACATTGTTTGCCGGCCTTTCTGTCTCACTCCGTATTGGTTAAGGGGCCCTTTGCAGCGCGGTCGCTACCGCTTGGGCGGGGGCGCTAGGGCGGGGGCGCCACCGAACTGGTTGACCTCCCACTGCCCGTCAAGGTTCACCAGGCCGAGCGCATAACTAAGGGTCTCGGCCCGGCCCGAGCCGTCGGTGCCGGTGACCTGGGCGAGCACCGCGCAGGTGGGGGCGAGGCCCTTGGCCACTGGGGCGGCCAGTTCCGCCATCCCGGTGAGGGCCACGTTGGCGAAGGGCGAAGGCGCCAACGCCGGCACCCCTAGGCCTGGCGTTTCGTACCGGGCGATGTTGCCCTGGCCGGCCAGCAGGGCTTGCAGGAACTGGCCGACCGCGGCCGTGATGGGCGACGGTCCCTCGACACCCGCTGGTTCTCCGACGGCGAGCGCCGGGACCGGCGCAGCGGCCGGGGCAGGGACCTCGCTCGGGAGCTGGGTGGTGGCGTACCCGCCGCCCTGGTCGATAACGGCCACCGCGTAGTACCGGGTGCCGAGCGGGGCCCAACGCGCAGCGTTCTTGGCTTCGACCCCGGCCGCCACCACGACCGTCCAGTAGCCGGGGGCGACCTGGGTGGCGCCCATGCTCACCGTCCAGGCCGCCTGCAGGCTGTCGGCCTGCACACTGAGGAGGGGCGGGGCGGCGGGGAAGAAGGCTTGGAGCTGGCCCTCGTTGGTCTCACCGGCGGGCAGGAACGCCCGCACGTACAGTTGCGCCCAGCCTGACGGCCCTGCCGACGTCTCGGTCGGGCCCGGCGTCGTCGCTGAAGCGCTCGCTCCCCCGGCCCGGCCCAGGGCCAGCACGCCGCCGCCGGCGCCGGCGAGCACGAACGCCCACAGGACAAGTGGCGCCAACCGCCAGGCGGTGAGCGGGGCCCGGGCCCGCTGGACGGTGCTTGAGGGAGGCGCTGTCCCTGGGGGCCCGGCTGCGGCGACCTTTTTCTTCTCCGGCAGCCACCGCATCAGTTGGCCGCCCTCAGGGCCCGGCCGGCGTTTGCCGTCGGCGTGGGTCGAGGGTGCCCAACTTCCCTCGAAGATGTTCGGCCGGCGCTCACAGCGGGCGCCGGCTCGTTCCAAGCTGGCATCACTCCCTCCTGGGGGGTAAATGGCGCCACCGCGGGGCCGAACGCGACGGGCGCGAGCGAGTTGTCTGCCTCGGCCGTTTATGCCACCTCAGCCACGGCGGCGGCGAAGCGGGCCTCGGCGCGCTGGCGCTGGCGGCGCAGGCTCTGGGTCTCGATGCCGGCTTCGGCCGCCAGTTGGGCGGCGGGGACAGAGGCGACCCGGCACCGCCCGATCAGCCGGGCGGACCGGGCGTCCAGGCGGTCCTGGCGTACGACGTCGCGCAGTAGCTCGAGGAGCTCCTGGGCCGGGTTGGGGGTTTGCTCGCACGCCATCGCCAGGGACCGGGACGAGCGCTGGCCCCGAGCGGGCTCGGCGAGCATCTCGTCCAGAGAAGCCTCGTCCAAGCGTGCCCGTCGGGCCCGCGCCCGGGCCCGCTCGCCCACGAGGTCGGCGCTCAAGTTGCCGGCGACGGTACCGGCCCGGCGGTGCCAGGGATAGGTGCAGATCCGCCGCCACAGCCCCTCCACGACCGCCGCGTCACGGTCGTCGACCGACTCGGTGGGGCTGCTCATGCGCCGGGCCAGGCATCTAGCCCCGGGGACCATGATCTGCATCACGGTGCGCGCCGCCAGCTCGTCGCGGTCGGCGATGCAGATCAGGCCGGCCAAGACCTCGTCGGTACGGGCCCGGTCGGCGCCCTGGTGGGCGATCTCGACCATCCGGGCAGGGGCAAGACCCCGCAAACGCTGGTCCCCGGACCAACGCTCGGGGGCACGGGCGGTGTCGCCACGTCGCTGCCAGTCACGGCTGAGCTGGTTCCACACATCGCTGTCCATCGGATCTCCTTGTGGTCTCGGTGAGAAGCCCACGGTCCCCGACAGCGCTCACTGCGCCTCTAACACCGCCCGTCACACAGCCTTTGCCCTGTGAGACGAATATTCGCCATACCTTGTATCCGACCACCAGTAGTCTCACACCGTTGGTCACAGTTGGCCAGCGTGATGTTCTAAGGAGTACGATCCATCATCTGCTAGTTAGTCTGACCTAGAGTCGGACCATGAGCCATACTGGCCCGCCCGGGCTCGTACCCTCCTCGACAGGCGGCCCGCCAGCATCTACAAGGGTCACCAAGATCGGGATCAGCCTGCCCACCGAGCTCGTGGACGCTATTGGCTCTGAGCTGGCCCTTGCTCCCATGACCAAGAGCGCCTTCATTGCCGAGGCAGTACGTGCCCACTTGGCGACCCGCCAAGACGCCCGGCTCGCCGCTGCCGCCGCTCTGCTCGACGGTGCCGATGAAGACGACGTTGCCTTCGAGGTCCTCCGCCCATGAGAGGGAGGCTCTACTGGGCCACGATCGACCTGTCCAGGCCCACCCGGCCGGTGTGCATTGTCCAGGCCGAGAGCATCAACCGGACCGCCCCCTCGCTGATCGCAGTCCCGGTCACGCCCACCGCCCCCCGGGCAGGCTGGCCGCTCACCATCGAGGTACCTGCCGGCGCTGCCGGGCTCACTGTGACCAGCTGGCTACAGGTCACCAAGCCTCTTACCATCGCCCGCGACCGCCTTAGGGAAGAGATCGGCGAGCTCCCAACCGACCTGCTGGCCAAGCTGAACAGCGCCCTCACCGTCGTGCTCGGCCTAGGTTGAGCACAGGTTCAACATAGAACAGGGGTTCCTCTTCGCCTTTGGCCTGGTGTCCCTCGGAGTAACCCTCGACCGCAGCGGCATCGAGCGCCCTGTGGAGCCAGCTCCGATGGCGGGGGCCCCATCCCGGGTACCTCAGTGGCCTGCTCAGCGACCAGCCAGTGATGCTCCGCCAACCCAAGCTCGTCGCGTACATCACGAGCATCCGGACGTACCCGGAGGCCTCGCGTTCAGTGCGCGGGTCGAACAGGCCCTCGACGACGGCGCCTTGCGGTCGACCGAGCCTCGTGTGATGGTCGAGTTCCCCGACGGGCGGTCCTGTGGGAATGACGATCCGAACAGGCTCCACCGTGATGATCTGAGCTGGCTCCATTTCGCCACGCTGAGTGAGGGTGCGCAGCTAGTCCGCCCTTCGGTCGACGGGGGAAGGCCCGCCCCGATCGCCGACTCGGCGCTCCCGCGATCTGCCTCTGGCTCCTCCGGAGGGTGTCGTTCTGGCGCGCCTGAATCCGGCGACTACCTCTCCCGCGTTATCCGGTAGAGCGCGCTAAACGCCTCTGCCTGATATGGATACGACCCAGAGTCAGTCGGTGGATCGAGCAGATACATCGAGCCGTCGAGGGTCACGGCTTTCCAGAAGTCGCCGTCGAGCAGCACGTTCGTCGTCGCGTAGCCGGGCTCGAGAGATGCGACAGTCCCGTACAGCCCGGAGTCCGGGTCGATCCGGACCACCTCTTGCTTCGTTCCTGCCTGAGTCACCAGTATCGTCCAGAGACCGTCGGCGCCACTCCCGACCATTGTCGAGGCGCCGCCCTGCGTTTCGACTTCGTTGTCGAATGAGTTCATCGCGAAGCGGGAGCTAACCTCCGCAGCGGTTCCCGTCAGATGCAAGAGCGTCCCCGTCCTGCCGCCCGAACTCACGTCGAGCCAGACGGAGTGGCCCGACGCGACCATCCAGGCGACATACTCTGCGCCGGGCAGGTCCAGCACCGCGGTCGCAGACCTCGCGCCGAGCGGCACGTGGTAGACCGCGGGTCCGGTGCTGTTCACCGCCGGAGCCAACCAGAAGCCATCGGCGTCGAAAGCCAGAATCGGACGGGCGACGGCGGGAAGCCTGAGACGCTGAATAACGGCGCCGGTGGATCCCGAGATTCGCAGTAGGTCGTATCCACTCGGGTTGTACGCGTCGTAGAGCCACAGGTCGCCGGCGCCGTACACCCACGTCGGCCACCCCGTCGATGCCTGCGGGAAGGTCATCACGACCGATCCGAGTTGGTAGCCAGGTGAGCCGGAAACGACCCTGGAGATGCGCACGGTCACCGTCGCGACCCCTCCCTTGCCGAAGGGTACATTTCGCTCGACGGTCATCACCGGCAAGACCCTCTCGCCCACGAGCGCGGGATTTGCGCAGTTGCTCGCCCACACGCCACTGAGCTCGAGCGTGGAAGGGTTCACGACCGCCGAGTTGCAGGTCGCCGACGTCGAGGGATAGGACTCCTCGTCGGTTGGGCCGTAGAGCAGCATCCGGCCACCAACGAGGGTGATGTCGCCGTACTTGTCGCTCTTAGTGAGGTTGAGCATCATGACGCCGGGCTGGACAGCGACGGCCGGTGTCGATGGATTCGAGCCGGCGGGTCCGGTTGGGCGGGCACCGTTCCCGCCCCAGCGGGACAGCCCGAACGCAACGGCGGTCGCGGCGGCGACAACGACGAGAAGGCCTATGCCCCAGCGCCGACGCCGAAGTCGGCGCGCTTCGCGGAAGAGGGCCTGCTCATCAAGGGCCGCCTCGGGTCGGGCCGGAGCCTTGACCACGTGACCTCCTTAGGTCTCAATCGCTAATGGTGCTATTTTACTAGTCACCATGTGGGAGAGCAAGATCGACCCGATAGAGCCGACACCCCTCTACCTTCAGGTGGCCGCGGAAGTGCGCCGAGCAATCGCTGATGGCGAGGCCAGACCGGGCGACCGGCTGCCACTAGCGAAAGACCTGGCGACGGTGCTCGGAGTCAACACGAACACGGTTCTGCGTGCCCTGCGGACGCTGCGGGATGAAGGACTGCTCGATTTCCGGCGCGGTCGCGGGATCACCGTCGCGGGGACACCGCAACGCGGGGCGGTGCTGCGACGCGTCAACGAGCTGGTCGAGTTTGCCCGAGCACAGGGCTACCGGCGCGACGAGCTAATTGGGATGATCGAACACGCCCCTTGGCCCCGGGTCGGCAGCGGTTGAAGCATGGGAGCCGCCCGCGGATGTGCCGCTTCGGGTCAGCCATAGACGCAGAACGTGAGCACCGAACGCCGTGTTGAGCCGAGGCGTTGAGAGTGCGGATCGACGGGTCGGTGCTTGTTCAAGGTCGTTGGAAACCAAAACAGAATGTCCGTCCTGCGGGACCAGCCCCGAGACCGACGCCCGTAACCAGCGGTCGCGCCGGGCCATTGCCCGTTACCGTTCCTTGGCGGGAGCGGACTGCCCGGCGACCGTCGCCTCCTCCCAAACGGCCAGGCTGCGGGCGGTGCCGAAACAGTTGCCCGATTGGCGACTATTAACTGTCGTGGATGGTCAACGGTGACCACAGGGCGTGAGGAGCGCTTCCGTCGTCTGTTCGACCAAGGTCGCTGGCCGGTGCTCGCCTACGCCCTGAGACGGACCAGGTCGGCCGAAGATGCTGCCGACGTACTGGCCGAAACGTTTGCCATCGCCTGGAGAAGGCTCGACGACGTCCCCCCTGACCCGCTGGCCCTCAGCTGGCTTTACGGTACGGCACGAGGGGTCGTCGCGAACCTTGGCCGACGGACGGCGACCCGGTCGGCTCTGGTAGAGCGCCTCGGTGTCGAACTATCGCGCCGCGAGCAAGTGCCAGCGGACAGCGTCCTCAGCGAGCCCGGGATCCTCGCCAAGGCGTTGGCCCGACTGAACGAAGACGACCGCGAGGTGCTGATGCTGGCAGCTTGGGAGGAACTGGGCTCAAAGGAGCTCGGGCAGGCTCTCGGCTGTTCTCCCACAGCGGCTCGGCTACGCCTACATCGGGCTCGAGCCCGGCTGCGCGCTCACTTGGAAGACGAGCCGCTCCCTCCCGATCTGCCCACTGCGGTGGGCCATGTGCCTGTCAAGGAGGTGCACAACCATGGACGAGCTCCGGTTGTTGCAGACGGATAACCCTGTCCGAGCGGACAGCTTGGCCGAGACGAGCTGCGGGCTGCTTTTCGAGGAGCTCTTCGCCGAGCTGGTCTCGATGGACGTCGGCTCGGTGGACCTTAGGCTGCTCAGCCAGGAGCTCTCGCCCCTACCGTCACTGGCCGACCTCCAAGTTCGCAACCGTCGCCGCCGCCGGCGCCGGTGGGCAAGGACAAGCGCCATCCTGAGCGTGGTCGGCGCCCTCGTGATCGCCCTGCTCGTGCTGTCGAGCCAGGGGACCAAGCCCGCTCCGGCACCGGGCTCCCGCCTGGCCGCCTACATCAGTACGGCGACCCAGGTGAGTGACCAGGTCCTCGAGCAAGTCGGCGTACCTGCAGACGTCAGCGCCCCGCGGGTACTGGTCGGCCGGGCCCCCCTGGCCGATGAGGGGAAACCGGCGGTCGTCTACATAGGGGCGGAGTACTGCCCCTACTGCGCCGTCGCCCGCTGGGCCCTGGTCATCGCTCTGTCCAAGTTCGGAACTTTCTCAGACCTCGGCCAGGTCATCTCGTCGGCGTCCAGCGATGTCGACCCGAGCCTAGAGAGCTGGAGCTTCCACGGTTCGAGCTACGCCAGCCCTTACCTGAGCTTTGCGCCGGCAGAGACCGAGACCACCAGTTCCTCCCAGTCGGACGGCTTCAGCCCCCTAGACGCCCTATCGCCCCTCCAGC
>JBEKNX010000251.1:0-7003 GCA_049522375.1 Acidimicrobiales bacterium
AGCGGGGTGGTGATCTGGGTGGCGAAGCCGCCCCCGGCGCCGGAAAAGCTGGTCACGTACTGTGGCCCGTTGCCGGGGAAGGAGTGCTGCCAGAACGAGGTAGAAGCCGGTTTTACCGTGGTCTGCGGCTGCGGGTTCGTAGCCTGGGTGCTCGGGGCCGGCTGGGCGGCATTGGTGGCCAAGGGATCTCCTTAGGTTACGAAGTGGCCGTGGCAATCACTGCCACCGCGGTCACGGTTGCTGTAGACGCAGACGTGGGGGAGAAGCTGACGCTGGCGGCACCGGTGCCGTCGGTGGTGGCATCGAGGGTGACGCCCGGCGTGCCGTCTTCATAGGTGACGAGGAATTCGACGGCGGTCGACGCCGGCCCTTCGGTCAGCTGGGCAGTGAGGTTGGAGGGGAGAAGGATGAGCGGCATGCAGCCTCCTAGCGGGTGCGGTTCTCGGACAGGAAGTGACGGTCCAGGCGTGCCCACGCCGAGTACTGCTGAGTGGACGTGCCCCCGGTGACGTAGACGGACAGCCAGTCGCCGGCGTCCAGGGTGATCATGTCGCCCTGGTCGTAAAAGGCGATGGAGGGCAGCCCGCTACCGGCCCCGGCCCCCGGGTTGTTGGTGGCGTCCTCGGTGTTCTGGATGCTGACGGGGGCGTCGGGGGTGCTCTGGGGCTGGCCCGAGGTCACCAGCACCTGGGCGTTGCCGGCCGCCGCCGTGAGCCAGGTGATGCCCCCCACCACCAGGTGGCGCAGGACCCAGCGCTGCCCCTGGGGGCAGGCGTCCAGCAGGATCAGGGCATTGCCGGCGGTGTCCGCCACGGCCGAACCGGCGACCTTGTAGCTGTTGGGCCGGGCCGTGGAGCGCACCACGGCCGCCTTGGTTTGCGCCACCTCACTGGCCAGGGAAGATACCGCGTCAGTGAGCTTCAGCAGCAGCTCGGCGTCTACCTCGATGTCCAGCACGGCGGCCTCGCAAACCGCGGGCGAGACGACAGCCGTCTGCGGATTGCAGCCGCCCCGCCCGCAGACTGATTGTCGGCCCCATCTTATACACAGATGGGCCTACCGTGCACGTATCACTAACAACGTTTGCCCCCGGTGCGGGCGCCGGCACCACTACCAGCGCAATATACGCCCGGTCAACTTCCGCCTGGTGCTGTTCCTGCGCGACCTACAGCGCTCTCAGGGGGACGAAGGGCTGCTCAGAGTACTAGAGAGCTGGGGGGAGCTACCCGCTAAGGGTGCTGGTGACGTTCACTACGAAACCGCTGGTTGATCAGTACATGGTGGGAGCGAAAGGAGGCGAACTTAGGGTGGGCAGCTCGCCACACCGCGATCTCAGCACAGCTGCCGCAGATGTCCGGGCGCAACTGGAGCAGAGCGTACCCGGTGGTCTCAGAACTGGTTTTCATCGGCGCCGCCGGGGGGCCTTGCGGTGAACCCCGGGCCGAGGTCCCCCTTCTCCCGGGAAAGGTCAACCGGGCTAGGCGGCGCCGGGTCATCGCCCCGCTTGGACTTGTCGTACAGGCCGTCCTCGATGAAGAGCTGGTCGGTCACGGGGAAGGGGAGCGAGTCAGCAGCCAGCTCGAAGAAGCGGGCGACCTCGTCGCAGCCCTGCTGCCAGTAGTAGGTGCACAGGTCGGCCAGGGGCTCGGCCCGCCACGGCCGCCGGTTGGCCGCCCGCAGCAGCGTGTCCACGCCGGTGCGGTCCCCGGTGGCCAGCTGCTCGACGCCCAGCATGTAGTGGGCGTACCAGCCCTCTTCGCTGCCGACCTCGCCCATCTCGGCCCGGCGCTTATATAGAGGTATGGCCTCCTTGTGGCGGCCGCCGGCTTTGAGGTCCTGGGCCAGGTAAAAGATGGTGCGGCCGTCGTCGGGGTTATCGTGCAGGTCAGCCCGCAGCAACATCTCGTTGCGGGCCATGCGCCGCCCTTCAGTCGAGCTGTGGCCGCCCCCGTGATGGTGCATCTCCAGGCCCAGCCAACGCTCGGTGCTGTGGCCCCCTTCGGGGACCTCGTGGCAGCGCCCCCGCCAGCGGCAGGGGCCGTCGGCCCGGATGAGCCGGGGCGCCCAGAACCGGGTGTTGTCCGCCACCATGGGCACGAACACGAGGTCCGCTTCCAGCTTGGAGGGGTCGGCGTCGGGGGCCAGGAGGGCCGTCTCGTCCGCGTCGAGGCTCAGCCAGTAGGTGACCTCAGGGAACTGCTTGCGGGCCGCCTCCAGGGCCAGGTTGCGGTTGGTGGCGAAGTCGGCCCACTCATCCCAGTTGAGCACGAGGGACACGCCATAGCGCTCGGCAGTGTCCCTTACCTGCTGGGGAGTGCCGTCGGTCGAGCCGGTATCGTGGACCACCCATGCCTTGGCCCAGGAGGCCGTTGAGCGCAGGCAGCGGTCAATCACAAGCTCTTCGTTCTTGGCGATCATTACCACGCCGATGCTCATCGGTGATTGGTCCTGAGAACAGCAGCAGCCAAAGCCTGAGCTGCTGTTATGTTGGCCTGAGCCCCAGCGGCGCGGGCATCTTCGAAAATGGTGCGGCTCGTGTTGCGCACCTTCCAAGTATTACGCGTGTGACGTGGCGGCACGGTTCCTTTGGGCGTGGTGCGCCCCCCTCGTTTCTTAGTCATGGACCCTCCGATAAAAGCGGTTGATCAGGTACTCGGTCACCAGCTCGTAGCCCTGGTCCACCAGGAACGGCTCCCACTCTTCGTAGCTGCGCTGCGGGGGCCGCCAGGTGATGCCCTCACCGTCGGCCTCGTTGGCATAGGTGCGGTAGGCCCCGGCGTCGATGTGCTCGGGCGTGTGGGGCACGAAGGACTCGATGCAGCAGAAGCGGGGGCGCCAGCGCTCCCAGTCAGCACCGGCGATGACCTTGGCCTCCCACGTCTCGGTGTCGATCTTCAGCCAGTCAACCTGCGCCACCTTCCAGCGGGCGCAGACGGCGGCCAGGGTGGTGACGGGCACGAGCCCCGTGGGCACCAAGCCGGTGACAGCGGCGATCTTGGGAGAGAGGGTGGTCCAGTCCACGGCGTTGGGCCGGTTGTCGCCCGGGCGTGGCCCGTACAGCGCCATCGGCTCACCCTCCTGATCGGACAGCGCACAGCACAGGTTGCGGCTCTTCGGCTGGGCGGCGTAGAAGGGGTTCAGCAGGTGGGCTTGAGGTTCGATGTTGATGCCCGTCCAACCGGCTTCGTAGAAGGACCGGCTCACGGCCCCCTCGGCGGGCTGGGCGCCCACGTCGATATAAAAGCCATCTTCTTTGTCCCCTACCAGCTCCCAGAGGATACGGTCCTCTTCGTCGGCGGCGTAGAGGTTCATTCCGCCGGTTCCTCAATGGAGATGCGGGGCCAGCGCCCGGCTCGGTACACCCAGGTTTCCTCGGGAACGCATAAGAAGCGGGCGCCGGTCTGCGCCAAGCGCAGGAAGCAGGCGTGGTCCTCGCAGGTGACGGCGGGGGGGAAGCCGGAGAAGTGGCCGGCGAAGGGGGGGGTACCCTCGTAGCTGGTGGGCCAGCCCCCCACTTCCTTGAGCCAGCTGCTGCGGATGGCCACAGCGCTGCCGTCGATCCAGCTCGTCTGGCGCAGGGCGGCCACCAACTGGGCCTGGCTGAGCACGTTGGCGTTCCAGCGGGGCCGGTTCTCGCTCGCGTCCCAGGAGTAGATGACGTCGGCCCGCTCCCCGAAATAGGGCAGCAGGGTGGCGATGTGGTGGGGCAGGAGCAGGTCGTCATCGGCCAGGCGCATAGTCCACTCGGTGGCCACCGCCCACAGGAGAGCGTTCTGCATCTTGGCGCAGTGGACGGGCCCCGGCAGCCCCTCGGTACAGGACTGGGCCAGCACCAGGTGCGCCTCCACTTCGACGGTCTGGGTGTAGACGCTCTGCACGCACTCGGTCAGCAGCACCTCCCGGCCCGGGATCGTGGCTGTCACCACCGTCACCGGGGCACGCATAGCGCCTCCCTCAGTATGTCGACCTCAGAGATGCCCGAAAAGGCGCCAAAGGTGGCGCCCTCGATGATGATGCGATCATTGGGGTGCGAAACGTAATAACGGCAGCCGTCGACAAGCTTGTTATACATGAAACCCGGCGGGGGGCACTCGCAGACTATGCATTTACGGTTCGCCCACAGGTACGACATGCGCACGTACTCGAACACGCCCGGCTCGTAATAGTGCATGTTAAGCACCACCTTTGACCGGGCAATGAGGGCGTCACGCTCAGCCCCGTAGCAGCCAAACACGGTTACCACGTTCAGTCCGGCGGCTTCGAGGTCATGGACCACCTTGGCCCGGCGCTCGTTCATCGAGCCGTAGAACAGCACGTCAATGTCTTGGGGATCGGCCTTGGGAATGCGGGTGAGCTGGGGCATGTAGCCGATGGGCACGAGGAGGCCATAACCCTCGGGGGCATAGTCCCACGTTTCGTGGGACCTCATGAGGTCGCGGTACTCTGCGCTCCACCAGCCCGAGCGTGGGTGCTCGGTGTTGTAGATGATGTCGTCGGGCCGGGGGTCGTAGCCGGGCAGGTGGGCGCCGAGCACGATGCGGGGAGGAGCTGGCCCCCATAGGCCGGCCTCCACCAGGCCGTAGCGGACAGTTTCCTCCAGTTCAGCCAGGGCCTCGGCGTGAGGGTACCCGGGAGGGCGGATCAGGCAGACGGTGGGCATTGTGGCTCTTTCTATGCCTCCAGGTACTGGCCCGCAATGGCGCTCGTTCCAGTACCGCTTACGGAGAGAAGCCGGTACTGGCTGGCCGGAACTTTAGCCCGAATGGGAACGATCCCCAGAGCGGTGGTGCCCGTGATTATCGTGGTCTGGACGGGGGTGTTCGTCGTGCCCACTCCATCAGCCACGACGAGTGAAGTGTTCACGGTGACGGCCAGGTACACGGTGAGCCACACGTCATAGCTGAGCGTGTTCTGCCAGGCCACGCCAAGGGCGAGGTTGCCGAGCGCCGTCTGGATGGTGGCCGAAGTAGGAGGCACGCTGGCCTCGGTCCCGGAGACAGTGGGAGCCGTGGCGTTCTTGCCCAAACTGGGCACCCGGAGTGCACCGGTCAGAGTGCCGCCCGATATGGGCAGCACAGCGCTCGGAGGGAACCCGGTCCGGGTCACTGCCGCTTGGCCTGGGCGTCGGTCTTGGCCACCGCCCGATTGAGGAAGTCAGCGTTCTTCAGCACCGGCGCCGGGCCGGGGGGCACGACGCTGGAGGGAGCGCCGCGGCGGATGGCCTCGGCCCGCTGCTGAGCTTCCCACTTGGCCCGGGCGTCGACAGCCGACTGCGCCGTGCGCTCAGTGGCGGCCAGGGCGTCGACCATCCAGCGCTCGTGGGCCAGCTTGGCCGCCGACAATAACGGCATGCCGTTGAGGGTGGCGGCACCCAGCAGCGTCTCCAGCATGGTGATGATGTAATGCTCACCCATGCCGTCCACCCGGGCACCCAGGGCCTGGACGCGGGCCAGGGCGCCCTTGTTCTGCTCGCTCAGCCGGTCCAGCTCGGCAATCTCTGACAGCTCGTCCTCGAACATTAGGCAACCTCCTCGGGGGGCAGTTCGCCCCAGAAGAACTGTGAATTGCGGCTCTGGCTGACCTGGGCCGGGACCAGGGCCTCTATCTTGGGCGGCTTGAAGATGCGCACCGGCTCGGTGGGGTCGAGGGAGAAGGCCGACCACCAGAACTTCGGGAGCTGGGCTACCAGCCCACGCAGCTCAGGCTTGGGGCGCCCGGTTATCTCCGCCAGGCGGTCGTGAACGGCCTGGTCCCGGGTCAGGGAGGCGAAGACGTAGGTGGACTGTGTGATGCCGGCGGAGGCACTGGGCGTGTTCAGGGCGATCTTGGGGCGCTGGAACGTAGAAACCACGCTGATCTTACGGAAACGAGCACTAATGAGCAGCTCTTCGATGTCCTCTCCCACCTGGCCACCCGCAAAGCGCCGGTCGGCAAGTAGCTGTAGTTCATCACATACGACAGTCCACCGCCCCTGCATCCATAGGTCCGAGACGCAGCGGGAGAGGAGTTCCCGGTTCTGCGTCTTGTGCGCTTTGGTTTTGGCAACTTTCCCGACGACGACATGGACCGGCCTCCGGTTGCGCAGGTCTTCGCGCATGTCATAGGGCAGCGGCCAGCGCTGCACCCGCTGGTAGCCCCATTTGTCCAGGTTGTCGTCGCCGGCCTTGGCGTCGGGCACGATCACCCACTGGCGGGGGCTGACCAGGAAGCGTTCGAGGGTGGTCTTGCCGCTGCCCGTCTGGCCCAAGATGAGCACGTGCTCACCCTGCTGCCACGCCCCCGCCCACCAGGCCATGAACTCGTCAGGGCTTTGCGCCACCATCTCAGACAGCGTTGGCACCGGTCAGCACCTCCCACGCCTCGAAGAACACGTGATTGAGGTCTTTGCGGAAGGCCCGTTCCGCTTGCTGCTTGCGCCGCTGCTGGTCCCGCCACCAGCGCAACTTGCCCATGACGCTGGCGTCGTCGCGCAGCATCAGCCACAGGGTGAAACCGACAGACAGGGCCAAGCCGGCGATGGCCACAGCCACTTGCCAGCGCTCGTAGTCGGAGAGGCCCTCGGGCTCCGGGTCAGACATTTGCCCAGTACTCGTATCGTGCGGGATTGGGAAGGGCACCCTCAAGGGAGAACCCATTGCCGAGCCAAGCAGCTGGCACGTCTCCCTCAAGATAGGCCCATTTGCAGGTGTCACAATAAAACCATCCCTGTCGGGAACGCATGAACTCGCGACACTTGGGGCAGATCATGCGGGAACTCCCGCCACCAGGGATAGCAGCTCGTTGCACATGGCGTCGACGGCGTCGATCTTCTTTCCGTTGCCGTCCAGGACCACGTTGCCGTTCTCGTCGGTGGCCCACAGCGGCAGGTCGGCCTCCACGGCCAGCTGCTGCCAGCGCTCGTCCTTCTTCTTCTCCTTGATGCGGGCCAAGCACAGGCTCTCGTAGTTGGCCCGCACGACGCGACGGAACATGGTGCGAGCCCGGGGCTGGCTGATGAGGGCGG
>JBEKNX010000252.1:0-7001 GCA_049522375.1 Acidimicrobiales bacterium
CCAGATGGCGCGCTGGGTCATCTTCGCCACCGGCCTGGCCGGCGCGTTCGGAGCCGCCGGCGCCGGCACCGGCGTGGCCGGCAAGGCGCTCTTCGCCGTCCGGTCCGCTGGCTCCGGCCGCTACGGCGCAGCGGTCCAGGCAGAAGACGCCCCGCCGCGGCCCATCGCCCGTCTCGTGCCGTGGGGCCATGAGGCAGTCGGGGCCGCGACCGCCACGGGCCTGCTCGCCGGCGGCGCCGCCCTGGTGGGCCCCCGCCTCTGGCTGGTCGTGGCCCTGGGCGCTTTGGCCACGGGCGCTCTCGCCCTCACCGCCCTGGCCCCTCCCCTGATGCGCCAGCGCCAGCGCCTACCGCGCCGCTTGAGAGTGGCCGTCGCCGTCGTGTGGGCCCTGGCCGTGGCCGGCGCCCTCGGAGCCGCCGGTCCCTGGGCCCTGACCGGCGCCGGAGCGGTTGCTCTGATCGGAGCGGGCATGGCCGGGCCCAAACGCCTTCGGTTGGCACTGACAGCGGTGTTCGGGCCCACTCGCCGTCAGCGTTCCAAACAGCTCGGCCGCGCCGCCAGCACCCTGGCCGAACGGGCTCTGCCCAATTTGGCCGGCGCTCTGGAGGCTCTGGCCGTCGGCGAGCCCTCCCGCCTGCCGGTCAACGAGCTGGCCGAACTGAAGGCGGCGGTGCGTCCTTTGGAAGCCGCCTGGGGCGCCGACAGGCACGCCGAGCCGCTGGCCGGGGTGACGGTTGCCCTCATCGAGGCGTCCAGGCAGGTGGCCCGGCTGGCCGCTTCGGTGGAGGCCGTGGCCCATCTCGACAACAACCGCCTGGAAGAGCTTGTGGAGGTGCGCATCGGCGCCCTCGCCCATGCCAACCGCAACCTGGTCGATTCCCAGTGGCGGCGGCGCCAGCTGCTCGACCGGACCGTCCGGGTGGCCGAGGAAGAGCGGGCCCGGATCGCCGCCAACCTGCACGACGGGCCGATCCAGCGCCTGGCCGCGCTCGGCCTGGTCCTCGACCGCTGCCGGCTGCGCCTGGACCGGGACGACAGCCACGGGGCACGCGACCTCATCAAGCGGGCCCGCACGGAGTTGAGCGAGGAGATCCGCAGCCTCCGCCAGATGATGAGCGAGCTGAGGCCGCCCATACTGGACGAAGGCGGCCTGGAAGCCGCCCTGCAAGACCACCTTTCGGCATGGACCAGCACGTCGGGGATCGAGACCCGCTTCGAGGCCGCCCCCCACGGCCTGCTCAGCCTGGACAGCGAGACGGTGGTGTACCGGGTGGTCCAGGAAGCCCTGGCCAACGTGGCCAAGCATTCCCGGGCCGACCTCACCACGGTGTCGATGTCCCAGTCGGGCAACGGCGTCCAGGTCGTCGTGCGCGACAACGGGAAGGGCTTCGACGCCCCATCTCAGCCGGACCTGTTGCGGGGCGGGCACTTCGGTCTCGTTGTCATGCGCGAGCGGGTGGAGCTGGCCTCCGGCCGCTTCGAGATCCACAGCGCTCCCCGTACCGGTACCGAAGTGGTCGTCTGGCTCCCGACCATCTCGGCCCACGAACCCGTGGAGGTCGCATGACGGTCACCAGGATGCCGCGCCTCGTGGTCGTCGACGACGACACCCAGCTGGCGGAAGAGCTGGCCGGGCTGTTCAGCGACGTGGGCTACGAGGTCACCGGCGTGGCCAACGAGGCCTGGCAGGGCATCGCCCTGGTGGCCCTGACCCGGCCCGATGTGGTGGTCATGGACGTACGCATGGACGGCATGAGCGGGACAGAAGCAGCCGGCGTGCTCCAGCGCCGGCACCCGGACGTGCCCGTGGTACTGCTTTCCGCCTACAGCGACGAGGGGATCCGCAAGGCGGCCCAGGACGTCAACGTGGCTGCCTACCTGGTGAAAGGCTGCTCGGCCGGAGAGCTGCTTTCCACGGTCGGATCGGTCATCAAGCAGAGCCAGGCGCGACGAGGCCGGCCGTGAACTTCGTGAACGGCCACAACGCCGCTCTCCTGGCCGGCACCCTGGCGGCGAGCACGACCGTGGACAGAACAGGCGCGCCAGGAGAGGCCACGGCGGGAAAGGTCGCCGCCGGCGCGCCCGCCGATAGGTACGAGGCCCGAGCAGGGCCCCGGGCGTACACCGTCCTCATAGCCGACGACGCCGCCGCCACCCGGCGGGCCCTGGTGGAACTGCTCGACGACACGCCCCTCCTGGCCTGCGTGGCCGCTGTCGGCGACGCCGACGCAGCCGTGGCCGAAGCCCGCCGCTGCCAACCGGACCTGGCCTTGCTCGACGTCCTGATGCCCGGCGGGGGGGGCCTGGCCGCGGCCGTGGGGATCAAGGAAGTCTCGCCCCACACCCGGGTGCTCGCCTATTCGGCCGCCGCCGACCGGTCGACGGTCGTCCGCATGTTGCGCAGCGGCGCCAGCGGTTACCTGCTGAAAGGGGCCTCGGCGCACGACGTCATCGACGGCCTGGTTCACTGCGCGCAGGGCGCCACCGCCCTGTCCGAGGGCCTGTCGGAGCACCTGGTCGCCGAGATTGGAGAGCTGGGCCGGGCCGAACGCGCCTTCGGCGCCGCCGCCAAGGCCCGCCACGAGCGGTTGGCGAACCTGCTGAAGCCGGGAGCCTCGACGCCGGTCTACCAGCCCGTCGTTTACCTGCAGACCGGGGACGTGGCCGGCTACGAAGCGCTCACGGACTTCGGTGAAGGGCCGTCCAGCACGGAGGACATTTTCCGCGAGGCGCACGAAGTCGGCCTCGGCGTGGAGCTGGAGCTGCACACCGCCCGCCTGGCCGTGGCCGGCTTCGGGGCCGAGCTCGCCCGCGTCCCCGGCCTCTACCTCGCCGTCAACGCCTCTCCCGGGCTGCTGTACCGGCCTGCCCTGCTCGAAGTCCTGTCCGAGCTGCCGGCCCGCAGCGTCGTGGTCGAGATCACCGAGCAGCGCCAGTTCGAGTCGTACGACCAGCTCCGGGACGCTGTCTACCTGGTGCACGAACGGGGCATGCGGGTGGCCGTAGACGACACCGGCAGCGGTTTCGCCGGCCTCCAGCGCCTGGTCGACGTGCGGCCCGAGATCGTCAAGCTGGACAAGGCCATAACCAACGAGATAGATACGGACGCGCCCCGCCGGGCCCTGGTGGGCGCCATCCGGCATTTCGCCGACGACATGGGCATCACCATCGTCGCCGAGGGCATCGAACGTCCTGAGCAGCTCCGGCTGCTGCGGGAGATGGGCGTCGACTGCGGGCAGGGCTACCTTCTGGGCCGGCCCCGCCGGCTCCCCCTCTGACCCGGCTCGCCAGCCTCCTCCCGTACGATCTAACCGGTGACTCTTTACTCCTCCGGTTACGTCCAAGCCGTCCATGACAGCGTCGTCGTCTTCGACGGGGCGACGGGCACCAACCTGCAGGTACTGGGCCTGGGCGAGGACGACTTCGGCGGGCCCTTCCTCGAGGGCTGCAACGAGATGCTGTGCGTCACCAGGCCGGAGGTGGTGGCGCAGCTGCACCGCTCTTTTTTCGAGGTCGGCTGCCAGGTCGTCGAGACCAACAGCTTCGGGTCATTGCCCTGGGTCCTGGCTGAGTACGGCGTCGCCGGCCGTGCCCGGGAGCTGGCCCTGGCGGCAGCGTCGATCGCCCGGGACGTCGCCGACGGCTATGGGCCGGGCCACTTCGTAGCCGGCTCCCTGGGCCCGGGGACGAAGATCGCGTCGCTGGGCCAGATCTCCTTTGTCGAAATGCGCGACGGTTACCAGCAAGCCGCCTCCGGGCTCATCGCCGGCGGGGCCGACCTGATCGTGGTCGAGACCGTCCAGGATCTCTTGCAGGCCAAGGCTGCCGTCATCGGCAGCCGGCGGGCCATGGCGGACGCCGGCCGGCAGGTGCCGCTCCAGGTCCAGGTCACCATCGAGACAACCGGGCGCATGCTCATGGGCAGCGAGATCGGCGCCGCCCTCACCACTGTGGACGCCCTGCGGCCCGACGTGATCGGGCTCAACTGCGCCACCGGGCCGGCGGAGATGGGCGAGCACCTGCGCTACCTGAGCGCCCACAGCCGGGTGCCCCTGTCGTGCCTGCCCAACGCCGGCCTGCCTTCGGTGGTCGAGGGCAAGATGCACTACGACCTCACTCCCGACCAGCTGGCCGAGCACCACCGCCGGTTCGTCACCGAGCTCGGCGTCAGCGTGGTCGGAGGGTGCTGCGGCACCACGCCGGCCCACCTGAAGGCGGTGGTGGAGGCGCTCGCCGGGACCGGACCGGCGCGGCGCCAACCCGTGTTCGAACCTGGCTGCGCGTCGCTGTACAGCCACGTGCCCTACGACCAGGCGCCGTCCGTGCTCAACGTGGGCGAGCGCACCAACGCCAACGGCTCCAAACGCTTCCGGGACGCCATGCTGGCCCAGGACTGGGACACCTGCACGGAGCTGGCCAAGGAGGCGGTGCGGTCCGGCAGCCACATCATCGACGTTTGTGTCGACTACACGGGCGCGGACGGCGTGGCCGACATGACCGAGGTCGCCAGCCGTTTTGCCACCCAGGCGACCCTGCCGCTCATGGTCGACTCGACCGAGGCCCCGGTTGTCGAGCAGGCCCTTCAGCACATCGCCGGCAAGCCCATAATCAACTCGGTAAACCTCGAAGAAGGCGACGGCGCCGGCACCCGCCTTGACGCCTTTTTGTCCCTGGCCCGCGAGTACGGCGCCGCCGTCGTGTGCACCTGCATCGACTCCGAAGGCCAAGCGCGCACCGCGGAGTGGAAACTGCGGGCCGCCCGCAACATATACGAGCTCGCCGTCGGGCGTTATGGGCTGGCGCCCGAAGACCTTTTCTTCGACGCCCTGGCGTTGCCCGTGAGCACGGGCATGGAGGAAAGCCGCCGCGACGGCATCGAGACCATCGAGGGCATCAAGCTGATCAAGTCCGCTCTGCCCGGGGCGCGCACGTTGCTAGGGATCTCCAATGTGTCGTTCGGGTTGAGCCCGGCCGCCCGCCAGGCCCTCAACTCGGTGTTCCTGCACGAATGCCAGCGGGCGGGCCTCGATGCCGCCATCGTCAATTCGGGCCGCGTCCTGCCCCTCGACCGTCTCTCCCCCGAGGCCGTCGAGGTGTGCCTGGACCTCATTTACGACCGGCGCGACCCGGCCCGCAACTACGACCCGTTGGCGGAGCTGCTCCGGCTCTTCGAAGGCGCCACCTCCGAAGGGCTGGCCCGGGAGGACCGCAGCGGCTGGCCGGTCGAGCGCCGGTTGGGACAACGGGTGGTCGACGGCTGGAGGGACGGCCTGGAGGCCGACCTCACCGAAGCGCTGGCGGCCGGCGCCCCGGCTCTGGAAATAGTGAACGGCCCGCTGATGGCCGGGATGAAGACGGTCGGTGAACTGTTCGGCTCGGGCCGCATGCAGCTGCCGTTCGTGCTCCAGTCGGCCGAAGTCATGAAAGCGGCCGTCGGTTTCCTGGAGCCTCACATGTCAAAGACGGACGAGCGAGGCAAGGGCAAAATCGTGCTGGCCACCGTAAAAGGCGACGTCCACGACATCGGTAAAAACCTGGTCGACATAATCCTCACCAACAACGGCTATGAAGTGCACAACCTCGGCACCAAGGTGGCCATTTCCGACATGGTGCGCACGGCCGAGGAGGTAGGCGCCGACGTCATCGGCATGTCGGGCCTGCTGGTCAAGTCAACGCTCATAATGCGCGACAACCTGCTCGAGCTCAACGAGCGCGGCCTCGAGCGCTACCCCGTCATCCTTGGGGGCGCGGCGCTGACGCGGACCTACGTCGAGCGAGACCTCCGGGCGCAGTACAAAGGCCGCCTTTTTTACGGGAAGGACGCCTTCGAGGGCCTGCACACCGTCGACCGGTTGATGGAGCTCGCCCACCGGGGAGACGACGACCCCGACTTCGGACGGGTCCTGGGAGGCAGGCCGGGGGCGCCGGCCCGACGGGCTGTGAGCGTGGCCCCGGCGGTGGCCGCCTCGCGCCCCGAGCGCGCCCCTTCTGTCGCCCTCGACAACCGGGTCCCGGTGCCCCCCTTTCTCGGCACCAGGGTCGAAAAGGGGCTGCCCCTGGACGAGATCGCCAAGTACATCAACGAGACCTCGCTTTTCCGCAACCAGTGGGGGTACCGGCCCCTGGAAGGCGAGACCGACGCCGGCTTCAAGGCCCGGGTGCGGGCCGTCCTGCGCCAGCAATTGGCCGACGCCCGCCAGTCCGACGTCCTGCGCCCCGCCGTGGCCTACGGCTACTTCGCCGCCAACGCCGACGGGGACGACCTCGTCATCTGGTCGGACGAGAAGCGATCGTCGGAGCGTGCCCGCCTGCACTTCCCCCGCCAAGAGGAAAGCCCCTGGCTCTGCATTGCCGATTTCTTCCGGCCCCTGGCGTCGGGCGAGAACGACTATGTCGCCTTCCACGTCGTGACCATGGGCTCAGCGGTGTCCGAGGAGACGGCCCGGCTCTTTGCTTCTGACCGCTATGGCGACTACCTGCACCTGCACGGCCTGTCGGTCGAGATGACCGAGGCTCTGGCCGAGTACTGGCACTGGCGTACCCGCGACGAATGGGGTTTCGCGGCCGAGGACGGCCCCAGCCTGCAGGGGCTCTTCCGCCAGCGGTACCGGGGGGGGCGGTACTCCTGGGGCTACCCGGCCTGCCCGGACCTGGAAGACAACGCCCGTTGTGCGTGGCTGGTCGGGGCCGAGCGCATAGGCGTCGAGTGCAGCGAGGAGACCTCGTGGCAGTTCCACCCCGAGCAGACCACCGCAGCCATCATCTGCCATCACCCTCAGGCCAAGTACTTCATCGTCCGCCGGTCGCCGGCGGGCTCTACCCCCCGAGCTGCCACTCGAGCCGTTTGAAACCCGGCGTCGACCAGCCCCGGCCCTGTTCACTGACCACTTGCGCCTCGTAGCCGTCGAGGCCCTCCAGCCAGCCAGGAGCGTCAGCCCCCATGGCCAGGGCGGCCGTGGCGTAGGCATCCGTGGTGGTCAGCTCGGGGCCGACCACCGTTA
>JBEKNX010000253.1:0-6988 GCA_049522375.1 Acidimicrobiales bacterium
ATGAACGCACGGGATGGCGTGGCGCACGAGCGGATCTGCTCGCCGGGCCTCAGCAATGACGGCGAGCGCGCCAGTTATCCGCTCCTCCGAGGCGCTGACCAGTGTCGGACAGAAGCAAGTCACCCCTTGGCCCCACTGGCGTGCCACCAGCTCCGTCACCTGGCCCGCGTCGAGGTCGTCACTGTTGAAGTCCAAACCGCCATAGCCGTTCACCTGTAGATCGACGAAACCGGGAGCCACCCAGCACCGCGCCGCGCCGGGGGTCTCGACCACGGACGTAACCCGGCCGTCGACCATCCCCACCTGGACCGCCCGCCCGCTACCGACGAGGCGCCCTTCAGCCACGACCGTCATTCGGCCCGCTCCCGGCCGGTCGTCCAGCGCCAGCCCTCTGCCCTCCGCGCCCCAGCCAACCTGGCGGCGCTTACCCGGCGCCGTGCGCCGCTGGGAGGGAGACCGAACATTGCACTATCTCCTAGCCAGGAGCCCCTTCGACAGGACCTTGTTCTCGGGGTCCAAGTGCTGGCGCAAGCCATCCCCCACAAACAAGAACCCCAGGATCAGCACGACCAAGGCGATCGAAGGGAAGGCTATCAACCACGGGTCGGCGGTGAGGTACCCCTGCGCACTGAAGAGCATGGTCCCATAGTCCGGCGTCGGGGGCGGGACCCCGAAGCCCAGGTAGCTCAGCACGGCGTACGAGCCTTCAGCATTCGACAACGTGAGCCCCACCATCACCGACACCGGGGTGGCGATGTTCGGCACGACATGGCGCACGATGATCCACAGGGTGCTCCGGTGGGCCAGGCGGGCCGACTCGACATATGCCCGACCACGTACCTCGATGGTGGCCGTACGAGCGATCCGGCCGAACTGAGGAGAAAACACTATGCCGAGAGCCAATGTCGCGTGGCTGAGCCCTGGGCCCAGCACGACAATGACGGCGATGGCCAGCAGCGTCCCGGGGACCGAGAACAATAGGTCCATCAGCCGGCCCAGTAGCTCGTCGATGAACCCACCGAAGTACCCGGCAATAACGCCCATGGGCGTGCCCAAGCAGATCCCGACACCCACTGACTCGACCGCGGCGAGGATGCCGATCCTCGATGCCACTATCACCCGGCTCAGCTCGCTGCGCCCAAGCTCGTCCGTCCCGAACCAGAAATGAGCCGACGGCCGAAGGAACGGTGTCGTTATCAGGCTGTTGGCGTTGACCGGCACCACCAACGGACCGAAAATGGCGGCGAGACAAAAGATGGCGCAAATCACTAGCCCTATGTTGCCGATCAGCCCGATCCCGCCCGAGGCGACGACGCGCCTGACCGCGTACGACAACCTCGAGCCGGTCCTGCGCCCCAAAGTCACGCCGAAATCCACTCGTAGCACCCCCTACCCAACCGTGATCCTGCGGTCCACCAGCGGGCTGATCAGGTCGACGAGGAGATTGCCGATGATGAACGCAATTACCAGTACGAGCACCTGCGCCTCGAGCTCCAGAAAATCTCGGTTCTCGATAGCAAGCAACAAGCCCCTCCCGATGCCCGGTAGACTGAACACGTCCTCTACTACGACCACGCCGCTAATTAGTATCCCGAAGCTGAAACCCTCCAGCGACAGGATGGGCAGCGAGGCGGCCTTCAGTGCGTAAACACCGTAAAGCCTCAGCGGAGCCAACCCGTTACCGCGCGCCGTAGTAACAAACGGCTGCGACAGCACCTCGGCCATGGTGGCCCGGGTCATCTGCACCAGGTTGCCCGATACCGGCAGTCCGACGGCGATGGCCGGCAGGATCATCGAACGCAGATTGGCGCCCAGGTCAGAAGTTATAGGCACATATGACGCCGTATAGATGCTGGGAAAAAAGCGTGAAGACAACAACAGGAGGATGGCGCCCGACACAAAGAAGGGTAGCGCGTAAAAGATGAGGAAGGGTAGCCGGACCAACATGTCCCTTCTCGGGCTCTTGCGCCCGGAGAGCGCGGCCAAGCCCCCGATCGGCACTCCGAGCAGAGTGGCGATCAGGAGCCCGAACAGCGCGAGTTCCAGAGAGACGGGTGCCTGCTGGGCGATGACACTACTGATCTTGAGACCGGAAATAGGGGACGTCCCGAAGTTGCCGTGCAGCGCTTTCACCAGCCAGTCGGCGTACTGGCTAGTGATCGGCTTCAATAAACCGAGATGCTTTTCGACGGCGCGGACCTGCGCCGGGCTGTCCCCCAGGGAACCCGCTAATATGACCGCCTCCGTACCGGGTATTATCCGCTGGATGGAAAAGAAAATGATGGCCGAAAGCACGAAAATAAGGAGCACCGAAGTAACAAGCCGACGAAGTACGTACCGGATGGCCGGACGGTTGACTATTTGCTTCCATGGCCATAGCACGGCCGTTTTGAGCCCCGATGGGCGTATAGAGTTCATCTGCTCTCCTACCTTGCCTCACAACCCGGCAGGGAAAAGAGGAACTTCGGGTCTTTGGGCACTCTGTGCCGCCTTTTCTCAAAGTAGTTCATGTCATGACCGGGCTGTCGTACTGTTCGGCCACCAACGCCCCGGGGTAATAACAGGCGGCAAAATGGTTGGGGGCGTACTCCGTCAGGGGAGGATCGGCCGAGCGGCAACGCTCGTCGGCCAGCGGGCACCGGCTGGCGAAACGGCAGCCCTGCATCTCTTCGATGGCACTCGGCGGGTCGCCCTTCAGGATGATCGGTTTCCGCCGCGTCCCGTCGGGTCGTGGCCTGAGCTGAGAGGACTGGAGGGCCACGGAATAGGGATGGAGAAGCTGTCCGGTCGACTCTTGGGCCGGTAGTACCTCGACAACCCTACCCAGGTACATGACCATCACTCGCGTGCTCAGGGCGGCAACGGCAGCAAAATCATGAGAAATAAAGACATAGGCGACTCCCGTGCCGGCCTGGAGATCCACCAAGAGGGCCATGACCTCCTGCTGCAGAAGGACATCGAGGTTGCTGACGGCCTCGTCCAGCACTACCACCGAAGGAGACCCGATCAGCGCCCGGGCTATGCAGGCACGCTGCTGTTGGCCCCCCGAGAGCTCGTGCGGGTACCGTCGGGCATGGTCGTTGCCCAGCGCCACGGCTGCCAACGCGCTGCGAACACGTTGTCGACGCTCCGAGCGACGGAGGTGCCCCAGCGGTTCGCCTATGCTCGCCGCTATCCGCATCCTCGGGTCCAACGACTCCACCGGGCTCTGGTACACCATCTGGACGCCGGCGCGCCCCGCCCGCCGTTGGGAGGGCCCGACCTGAACCAGGCCGCGGACGGCAACCGCCCCTGCCGTGGGACGGACCAGGCCTGCCACCAGCCGGCCGAGAGTCGTTTTCCCGCAACCCGATTCGCCCACAATGCCTACCGTCTCACCCTTTTCACACGAAAAGGACACCCCGTCCACGGCCCGCAGCCGGCGGTCCATCCCCTGGCCTCGTATGCGGTAATCCTTGACCACCCCCTGGACGCTCAGTAGCGGCGGCGCCGTCACGCCATCCGGCTGAAGCCTCTCGGTGCCGGCGCGGGCGGGCTCGTCAGGTCGCTCCGCCGGCTGCTCACTCCCGCGTCCGGTCACCGCACCGGCCCCTCCTCGGCGGGCGGGCCACCAGGGCCCACTTCATTATCCGGCTGAACGCTTAGGCTTCCCGATGCCGCGAAACACCTGACACGGCGCCCGTCGAGTTCCTCCAATTGTGGGCTCGCGGTGCACACCTTTAGCGCTTCGGGGCATCGAGCAAGGTACTTACAGGCCCCTTGTGGCGGCGCCCCGGCAAACCTCGGCTCCTTCGTGGCATAAAGAGGACTCCCCGGGGAGGTCGTACTGGCGCGGGCCAAAAGCTTCGTGTACGGGTGGAGCGGTTTACCGAGGACCGCTGCGGTCGGCCCGTCCTCCACGATCTGTCCGCCGTACATAACGACCAGACGCTCGCAAATACTGCTCACAACGTGGATATCGTGAGAAATGAGCATCAGCGACATGTTGGTCGTGTCGCCGGCCCGCCTCAGCAGCTCGAGGATCTGTACTTGCACCGTGGAGTCCAAGGCCGTAGTAGGTTCATCTGCTACTACTAACTCCGGGGCATTGACCAATGCCATGGCGATAAGGACCCGCTGCCTCATCCCACCTGACAGCTCGTACGGGTACGACCGCAGTTTGACTTCGATATCCGGCATCCCCAGGTCCGTCAGTATCCCGACGACGGCGGCGCGTTCCTCTGCCTCCTCCAACCGTCGGTGCGCTCGGACGACGTCCCGAAGCTGGTGGCCTATGGTAATAACCGGCGTCAGCGCCGCCAGCGGGTCCTGGGGCACCCTGCCTATCCGGCTCCCTCTCACCTTCCTGAGGTCACTGGCACCCAGGCACAACAGGTCAAGGCCGTCGAAGTCGACCGAGCCACTTTCAATTCTCGCCGAACTTGGGAGCAACCTGGTGACTGCAGTGGCCAGGGTCGTCTTCCCGGAGCCGGACTCGCCCACTATCCCGACGCGTTGGCCCACTTCCACGTCAAGGCTCAGCCCCTCGACGGCCGCCACCGGGCTGTTGCCGTACCTGACCGTCAAGTCCTTTATCGACAACAGAGAACTCATAGCGCCCGCCCGACCACACCAACGGGACAAGCGGCCACGGCGCACCGGCGGTGCCGCCCCTGCCCCCGAAAAAGCTGCCTGCACTCGAAGCTCATAAACCTCCGAGTGCAGGCACTGTCGCTCAATTCTTTACAACCTCTCTCAGCTCTTTACGACATTGGCGAGGAACGCAAGGCTACCGCTCGGCCCGACATCCACGCCGCTCACGTCTGTGCGGAAGGCCACGTACGCCTTCTCTGCCAGCAGCGTGATAGTGGGATAGACCAGGGTGGCCTCCTCCTTCTGAAGAGCATTGATGTCCGCTTCATAGGCCTGCACCGACGTGGCGGCCAAGGTCTTCTCCTGGAGAGCCTGCACCGGGGCCAGGACCGGAGGCGGTATCCGACGAGACGGGACGTTCACGTAGAAGTAGGGGTCGGGATAGTACGATTGCTCGTTCCAGTTCAATTGGTAATCCTGCTTGGTGTTGGTCTCGTCCAACCAAGCCGCTACCTCCATGGGTACGAGGGTCGCCACGAACCCAACCGCGTTCAGCTCACTTTGCATTTGGGCAACAAGGCTGTTCGTCCCGAAGTCGTAGTCGGAAATGTACGACAAGGTTATCGGCACGTTGCCGTGCGGATAACCGGCCAGGGCAATGAGATGTTTGGCCTCGGCAGGGTTGTACTGAGAGTAGGGCAGGTCATTGACGGGCGTAGCCCAGCCGTAGTTCGGCGGCACGTACCCGCTCGGGACTGCTGCGCCGGAGTACGCAATGCTGGCCAGCGACGTGCGATCGAGGGCAACGGAAACTGCTCGACGAAGATCCAGGTTATTGAACGGTGGGCGCGCCTCGTTGATCTCGAGGAAGACGGTCACGTCGGAGGGCACAGTTTGGACCGTTATATGGGCCGCGTGTGTCAGGCTCGCCACCCCCGCCGGGGTAGGCTCGATTATATCAGCGGTCCCCGCTTGCAGGTCCGTGATCTGGCTCGTGCTCTCCGGGACGTACAGGACCTCCAGGTTGGCCGTCTTTGTCTTCGGTCCCCAATATTGGTTGAACTGTGTCAACTTGATATAGCTGTCGGGCTGGTAGGACACTTGCTCCCAGGGTCCCGTCCCGACCATTTTCGTGGCCAGGATCCCCGATTGGCCTGCCGTTTTGCTCAGAATGTTGCAGCCGTCGGCATCAGGGTCGGCGTTTGCGTTGACAAAGCCGAAGTCCGGTGATTTCAACGTGAACTGCACACTGTACGGGCCAAGGGCCTTGACGCTACTATACGTTGGGAATGTCGCTCTTAGCGATGGCGTCCCCGTAGTGAACAGCCGGTCGAAGGAGTAAACGACGTCCGCTGACGTGAAGGCCTCGCCATTTTGGAAGGACACCCCGTGCCGCAGGTTGAACGTGTACACCAGGCCGTGGTCGCTGACGGAGTAGCTCGTGGCCAGTGCCGGCTCGACGGCGCCCGAATTAGAGGTGGTGAGCAAGCATTGATAGCTGAGCGACCAGGTCAGTCGGTCCGCTTGCAGGTTGGACGCCTGCGGGTCGAGCGTGGCGGGAGGGATCGTCTCTGCAAACACCAGGGTGGTGGCTGCGGACGAAGACGCGTTGACGCGGTTCCCCGTCGTGGACGC
Source organism: Acidimicrobiales bacterium (assembly GCA_049522375.1). Classification (GTDB taxonomy): domain Bacteria; phylum Actinomycetota; class Acidimicrobiia; order Acidimicrobiales; family Palsa-688; genus Fen-671. The sequence continues at coordinate 6,208 of JBEKNX010000253.1, forward strand.
ACTAGCGTCAGTGGGGACGACCGCACCGGCCAGCGCGCAGATCCCGATAATGGCTAAAGTCACCCGACCACGGTGCGCCGACGGCGCCGTAATGGGTGATCTTTTGCGTGTTGTTATGCCTCTCATTTTGCAAAGCCTCCTGTTATTTTGGATGGGGCCTCCTGCCGTTCGAAGGTGCGCGCAAAAAGCTATGCAAACCTGTCTTCGGTCAGCGCGGCAGAAAGCCACGTTGGCCCACCCGAAGGGTGAGCCTAGCACCACTTAGTACCGGGGGCTCTTGTCTATCCAGCGCACCGGCCGTGACAGGGCCTGGGTGCACAGATGGCATCCTCCCGACGTGCGCCGATGACAAAGACGGTTACCGCCGGGTGGCCTGTCCCGCCGTCATAGGGAAATTGCGCTGCCCCCGGCGCCCGGCGTCGATGACCTTGTCGCATGAACGGCCCACTGTGCTGGTCCCGCCCGAGCACGTTCCCACCTGCTGTAGGCAAAAGACCCTGACCGTGCCCGTCTCGGTCAACGCCAAAACGGCCCAGAAGCATGATTACCCGTCGGCCGCCTGGCGGGCCTCCTATGCCCGGCGCACGGCCGTGGAGCGCACGTTCTCGACCATCAAGGACCCGGCCAGCAACGACATCTCCCGGGGCTGGTGCCGGTTGATGGGCCTGAGCGCCATCACCGTGTTCGTGACCTGCTGCCTGGTGGTGCGCAACTGGCGGGTGCTCGACGCCTTCGAGGCCCGGGAGGCCGACGACGCTCGCCGGGCCGCCGCCGGTCTTGG
>JBEKNX010000254.1:0-6970 GCA_049522375.1 Acidimicrobiales bacterium
CGCTCGGCCCATAGCTCCCGACGACGCTTCCAGAAGGCCGTCTTCCAGACCTTGAAGCCACCGCGCCGCCCAGGTGCCGGGGCTTTCTTGGGCTTGGGAGACGTCTTGCGTCCTACGTCGTGGGGGACGACGGGCAAAACCTTGTCATCGAGGTCCTCTTCGTCAAGCAGCGCGGTGTGCAGCTGGCTACGAACAGCATGGCGCGTCGCCCGACTAGCCTTCCGCCGGCGGCCTTGCGCGTCCTCGAGGAACGGAGCGTCCATCACACGGGTCATCTCCACCTCCGTATCGCCGGCCATTTTTGGTTGACCGGTTAACTGACCATGGTGCCACGGCTAGGTAGGGATAGGGAAGGATTTCTCGCGAAATATGGCTGATCTCCAGTACCTCAGCTCCTCGACGCTCTCCTTGATGTCGTCGAGCGCCCGGTGCGCTCCGACCTTCCTCGGGGCGGCGGCCAGGGCATCTGGGTACCAGCGCTTGGCCAGCTCCTTGATGGTGGACACGTCGATACTGCGGTAGTGCAGGTACTCCTCGAGCTCGGGCATGTAGGCGGCCAGGAACCTCCGATCGGTGCCTATGGAGTTGCCGCAGAGGGGGACCTTGCGGGCTTCGGGGACGTGCGTGCGGACGAACTCGAGGGTCTCGTCCGCCGCCTGGGCCAGGGAAATGCTGGACGCGCTGATGGCGTCGAGCAGTCCGCTGCGGGTGTGCATCTGGCGCACAACGTCGTCCATGGCGGCCAGGGCTTCGGGCGGCGTGGCGATCACCAGGTCAGGGCCCTCCGCTAGCACTTCGAGCTCGTCGTCGGTCACCAGGGTGGCGATCTCGACAATGCAGTCACGGGCGGGGTCGAGCCCCGTCATCTCCAGGTCTGTCCAAACCAGCACTGCGCGGACTCTACTAGGGCCTCAGCACTCAGGCATTTGCCGCCTCTCGGGCCGGTCCCAGGGCTGGCTAGCCTGGGTCGGCGTGGACGGCGACGACGCGGTAAGGATCGACCTGGCGGTGAGGCCCGGCGTGACCGTGGAGGTGCTCCAGCTCGACCCGGACCTGCCCGTGCCGGCTTATGCCCGTCCCGGTGACGCCGGCGCCGACCTCCGGGCGCGAGGCGACGTGACGCTGGCCCCGGGCGGGGGACGGGCGCTCGTCGCCACCGGCGTGGCGCTGGCCATCCCCGAGGGTTACGCCGGCTTCGTCCAGCCCCGCAGCGGCCTGGCCCTGCGCCATGGGGTGACCGTGCTCAACGCCCCGGGCCTCATCGACGCCGGCTACCGGGACGAGCTGAAGGTCCTCCTGATCAACACCGACCCCTCTTTGGCTTATGAGATCCACCGCGGCGACCGCATCGCCCAGCTGGTCATAAAAGAGGTGGCGTCGGCCGCCTTCGTGCCCGTGAGCGGGCTACCGCCCTCCGAACGCGGGCTGGGCGGTTTCGGCCACAGCGGCCGCTAGGAGGCGGAGGGAGACCGGTGCCTGATGCCTGAGCTGCCCGAAGTTGAAGCCCTGGCCCGGTTCGTGGCCGAGAAGGCGGCGGGCACCACGGTGGAGCGGGCCGAGATCGCGTCGCTGTCGGCCCTGAAGACCTACCGGCCGCCCCTCGACGCTCTGGTCGGCCGCGTGGTGGCCGGGGCGGGGCGGCGGGGCAAGTACTTGTGCATCGAGGTTGGCGAGCTGTGGCTGGTGACGCACCTGGCCCGAGCGGGCTGGCTGCACTGGCGCGACCCTGTCCCGCTGGCCCGCGCTCGCCCTGGCAAGGGCCCGCTCGCCCTGCGGGTCGGCCTGTCCAGCGGCGCCGGCTTCGACCTGACCGAGCAGGGGACGGAGAAAAGGCTGGCCCTGTGGCTGGTCGAAGACCCGGCGACGATAGAAGGTGTTGCCAGGCTCGGGCCTGATCCACTTAGCCCGAGTTTTGAGCAGGCGCAGCTGGCTGACGTGCTCTCTCGTGCCCCCGGGCAGCTGAAGACTGTCCTGGCGGACCAGTCCGTCCTGGCCGGGGTGGGCAACGCCTACTCGGACGAAGTGCTGTGGGCGGCCAAGCTTTCCCCGTTCAAGGCGGCGGGCAAGCTGACCGATGCCGAGCTGGGCCGGCTGTACTCGGCCCTGACCGGGACGTTGCGCTCGGCGGTCGAGCGCAGCCTGGGCCAGGCGGCCAAGGAGCTGAAGGACGCCAAGCGGGCCGGCATGGGAGTGCACGGCCGGGAGGGCCAAGCTTGCCCGGTGTGCGGTACCCCGGTCCGGTCCGTGTTCCTCGCCAACCGCAGCTTCCAGTACTGCCCCGAGTGCCAGACCGGGGGCAAAGTGCTGGCTGACCGGCGCCTGTCGAGGTTGCTCAAATGAGCGGGGGACGGCGCACCTCGGCCTCTGCGGCGGGGACCGAGGTCGTCCACCGCGGCGTGCGCTGGAGGCGATCGGCTTCCCGGAGGGTCTCGTGGTTCAACGAGGGGATGGGCCGCTGGGTGGTGTGGGCGCCTGGGTCGGACGCGCCGCCCTTGCCGCCCGATTACGCGGCTTCTGGGGACGCCGTGGCGGGAGCCCCGGTGCAGACCCAGCCGGCCGAGACGGCCGTTGGGGTGGAGCGACGCAGGCCCGTCGACGCCATGTCGGGTCGCAAGCCGATGACCTCTCCCTATCGCCTTGCGCCCCTGCTCATCGCCGTCCTCGTAATCGCCATAGCCCTGTGGCAGGCGACACGACCGCCCGCTCACGCCACACAAGCTGACATCGCCGCCGCTCAGGCTCTCAAGGGTAAGTGTCTGCGGCAACAGGGAGGTACCCGGTCCGCCCCCGTCTACTCTCCGACGCCGATCACGTGCCAGTCAGCGGGGGCCTCAGTGAGGGTAGTCACCGTTTTGGTACCGGGCAGGGCAGGAACGTGCCCGGTCGACAGCGCCGTAGTGCAAGTCCTGCAGGCCGGAGTAGTAGGCGAGCCCAGTGAATGTGTCCTACCCGTAAGGGTCAAGTAGAACTTGAGGGTCTAGACAGGGCGGCCTTCCGGTATGCCGGGAACGCCGTCGAGCAAGCGGATGAGTGCGATGAGGGTTCGCTAAGCGCTAATCTAAGAAGACAACGCGGACGTGGCTCAGTTGGTAGAGCACAACCTTGCCAAGGTTGGGGTCGCGGGTTCGAATCCCGTCGTCCGCTCCAGAAAATACCAGGTCAGAGACGGGCTGAGGTAGTCTGGCGGTGGTGGAAAAGCCTGGCGGTCTACTAAGACGGTCTACTAGCTCCAAAACGGGGTCTACTTCGAAGCCCTCGCGTGCGGCGCAAAACCGGCGAAAGCGGGGCTCTGGCGGCGTCCAACCTGTGCGCGACGGCGTCTGGCGAGTGGACGTCGAGGTCGGCCGGGACCCCGTTACGGGACGGCGCCGGCGGGTGGCCCGAGTCATCCACGGGGCCCGGGAGGACGCCGAGATCGCTCTTGCTCGGCTTAAGGTCGCCGATCATGAGAAGCGCCTGCCAAGTGGCGGGACAAACGCTCGTTCCGTCCGGGCGGTCTTTCAGCTGTACCTACAGGCGGTCGACAGCGGGCTCATCGAGCTGGCGCCGGCAACGGTGGTCACCAGCCGTTCCGCGGCAAAGCGAATGTGCTCGACGGACCTCGCCGACGGGCGGACGTTCGGCGACATCCGGCTGTCCCGGCTGACCTGGAGCGACATTGAATCTCTGTACGCGGCGATGCGAGCGGACGGCAACGGCCCGGCCTGGGTGCGCCGGTGTGCCACTGTGCTCACGCGAGCGCTGGAACTTGCCCGGAAGCGGGGCCTGATCGACGGGAACCCATCGAAGGACGCGACCCGGCCTCGCACCGTGCGGTCCAAGCCCTTCGCCCCAACCGCAGCCGAGGTACGGGAGCTCCTGGCTGCAGCAGCCAAGCGAGACGTTGAGGCCACGGACGCGGCGGTCGTTCTGGCGAGCACAGGGGCCCGTAAAGGCGAGCTGCTGGCCATCCGCTGGGCCGACGTCGACTTGGACGGGGCTGAGGTGCATATCTCGGCGGCGATCTCAGACGGCGGGCGCGGCGTGGGGGTCGTCCGCAAGCCGACGAAGAGGTCCGATTGGCGGGATGTCCCGCTCACCTCCGCAGCTGTCGACGCGCTCCGCCGGCAAGCGGCGCGACGGGGCGGGTCGAGCGGCGCCGAGCCGCAGGGCTCGGAGTACGTCTTCCCCGCTGGTATTGACGGATCGGTGCCGATGCGGCCGGATTCGTTCAGCAATCGCTGGGCTGCAGCCCGGGGAGCTTCAGAGCTCAAGCTCCAGCACCTCCGCCATTTTGCGGCGACGGCAATGCTCGATGCCGGCGAGTCCTACCGCACGGTCGCCGACATCCTCGGCAACAGCGAGTCCACCCTCCGGCTTCACTACGACGGCCGCACCGACGTCGGTAAGCGAAGGGCGATCGGGGCACTGGAACTCGGGTCGTCCGACAGTGCTGAAGTTGCTGGCCGTGGACGATCAACCGGATATGAGTCTTGACTCATCATGAGCCAAAAGTAATACTCTGGTGATATGGGAGGTCGAGGTCACCGATCAGTTCCTGGAATGGTGGCACGGTCTCTCTGCCGACCAGCAGGACTCCGTCACCGATCGGGTCGACCTCTTGGCAGAGACCGGTCCCGGTCTGGGTCGGCCGGTGGTGGACCGAGTCCATACGTCGCGTCACCAGAACATGAAGGAGCTGCGGGCGGCCAAAGGCGGCGCCCTGCGGGTGCTGTTCATGTTCGATCCTCGGCGGCAAGTGATCCTCCTCCTTGGAGGGGACAAGAGCGGCGAGTGGAACTCGTGGTACGAGTGGGCGGTCCCCGTAGCCGACGACCTGTACGACGGCTACCTGGCAGAGCTGCGTGATGAGGGGTTGATCTGATGGCGCGAACCAAGTTCTCCGAGCTGCGTGAATTGGTCGAGGCTCGCCCCGGTGCCCGGGAGCGGCTGGCGGCCAAGCGGGCCGAGACGTTGGAGGAGGTACGCCTGTACGAGCTCCGCCACGCCGAAGCGGTCAGCCAGGCGGAGCTGGCCGGCCGTCTGGACGTGACCCAGGGAGCCGTTTCCAAGCTCGAGCACGCCGACGACGTACGGGTATCGACCCTGCGCCAGTACCTCGACGCCCTCGGGGCGCGGCTGGAGCTGGTGGCGGTGTTCGACGACGACGGACGGCGGGTGCCTGTACAGCTCGGCAAGGCCGACGACCAGCCGGCCGCCTAGACCGAGCCGGTTCGCCGCTGTTGCTCCGTCGGTTCGGCCGCCGGCTCGGGTCGGTACTGGTAGTCGGGATCGTTGAGGTTCTCGGCGACGAGGCCTCGGACGCCGACGAGGCGGAGGTGGTCGAAGAAGGCGCCGATCTCCTCAGCGGCTTGGTCGACTCGGTCGGTGTACTGGTCGAGCAGGGCCAAGAGCATCTGTTTGCGGCGTTCCCGGTAGCTGGCCTGGCGGGCCGGGCTGGGCCGGCCGGTGAGGGCCTCGACGGTACGGGCCGCTTGGGTCGGGTCGTCGATGCCGAGCTGACGGAGCCGGTCGTAGATGGGACCGAGCTGGTTTTCTCTTCCGAACAAGATCCCGTACAGCTCGCTGACGGTGTTGGTCGCGTGGTGGAGAATGCGGTGGTCACCGACCGGGGGAAGGAAGAACCACACGAGGGGTAGGTCGAAGGCGAGGGCGAAGGCCAAGATCTCGTGGGCGTCGAACTCGCGGCGGCGATCTCCCTCGTAGGCGCGTTCGATGGCGGAGATGCTGGCCTGGGGCAAGCGCTGGCCCAGCAGCGGCTCGAGAGCGTCGGCCGTCTCCTCCTGGGTCCAGCCGCGTAGCTCCCTGGCCGCCCGGAAGTTGTAGGCGACGATCTCGTTGAGGTCGGCCTGACCGGCACGGCTGTCCGCGGGCGGCTGGGGATCCGGGCCCGTTGGTGCCCGTTCACGCCCTACCACGTCCGTAGCTTACTCATTGCGTGCAAGCTGTGTAGTTATGTCCCATAATCACTGCCCGGGCGGTATAGTCCCAGTGTTGTAAGTCCACATCCGGGAGGTGTTGTCTTGAAGACCGGAGAGTCTGCATTCCTCCGAGTAAGGGAGGCGGCCGTGATCTTGGGCATCTCGAATTCCGCTACCTATGAGATGGCAAACGCGTGGCTCGCCACCGATAGCCGGGCAGGCCTGCCGGCGGTACGTACGGGGCGGTGCATCCTGATCCCCCGCGCCGCCATTGATCGCCTCGCCGCCGTCGGCAGCGAGGACCGGCAGGGACCAGGCCTCGCGGGCTGAAGCGGCTGTCCGTTCCTGTGTCCGACCTCGACTCCTTGAGCGACGCAGCTGTCGTGATCTCGGCTGCCAGCCGGCCTCTTCGGCGTCAGCTGCGACCGCTTGTCTGGGTGACCCTGGAGGAGGTCGCACTCGAGGCGGTCACCGAGGGCCGCCGCTTGGTGGCCCGCACCTCAGCCCGACAGGTGGCGGAACGCCTCGGTGTGGATCCTGGTAGCGCGGCAGGCGCGCTTCGTGTCCTGCGCCGGAAGGGTTTGCTCTTACTCGAACGTGAGCATGGCCCCTCCGGCCGCTTTGGACTGTCGGTCTACGTCCTCGGGCCTCTGGCCGGCCTGACGGTCCGCCCGCCACGTGTGGCTGAGCCGGATGTGGCGCGGCCATCGTTGGAACAGGCCGGTCAGGTCGACGCCGATCCGGGGCCGCCGGATACGGACGGACTGCAGCCCGGTCGACCAGGCACGGCCGAGCCGTGTCCGGTCCAGCCACACGTGGAGGAGCCACGGGCGATCATGCACCGCCCGACGAAGGCTGCGACCGCCCTGCTCAATGCAACGGAGACGGCCGTCATGTCGCCGTCGCTGGCGACGCCGCAGTGCCCTGGGCAGACGACGCTAGATCTCGGGTCGGCGTCGGCGTGACGCGGGCGGGGGTTGCCTCCCCGGAGGGGTGGCAAGTGTCTGTGCTTGGTTGGCCCGTTGGGGGAGAGGCGTTGGTGGTTGGGG
>JBEKNX010000255.1:0-6923 GCA_049522375.1 Acidimicrobiales bacterium
CCGGCCAACCTGTCCTTCGAGCAGGCGGCGGCCGTACCCGTTTCGGGGCTGGCCGCCCTGCAAGCCGTGCGTGACCGCGCCCACGTGCAGGCCGGCCAGAAGGTGCTGGTCATCGGGGCTTCGGGAGGCGTGGGCAGCTTCGCCGTGCAGATCGCCAAGGCCTTCGGGGCCGAGGTCACCGGCGTGTGCAGCACGGCCAAGGTCGACCTGGTCCGAGCCCTCGGCGCCGACCAGGTCGTCGACTACACGAAGAAGGACTTTTCCGACAGCGCGCACCGCTACGACGCCATCCTCGACACCGGAGGCAACCGCCCGTTGTCCCAGCTCCGCCGGGCGCTCACTCCGCACGGGACGCTCGTGATCGTCGGAGGCGAGACCGGCGGGCGGTGGCTCGGGGGGGCCGACCGCCTGCTGCGAGCCCCGCTGCTCTCCGCCCTGGTGAGCGAGAAGCTGAGCACGCTCACCACGTCGGAAAACTCCCAGGACTTGATGGCCCTGGCCGAGCTCCTCCAAACAGGGAAGATCGCGCCGGCTATCGACCGGACGTACCCGCTCAGCGAGGTCCCGGCCGCCATCCGCTATTTCCAGGAAGGTCACGCCCGGGGCAAGGTCGTCATAACCGTATGAGGCGCAAGGCGGGCTGACATCCCGCGACCTCGGAAATGACGTTCGCCCACCACCAAGTGGGCCGAAACGGTTGACGGGTTCGGTCAGAAGAGTGCTCGATCTGACGATGCCAGCACCGACACGCCCACGCAGGCTACTGATCTTGGGCGCATGACCGTCGCTCCGACTTGTCACGCGATGTCGGGCGGGGCCGCAACCAAACACCCCGTCGGTTACGTCGATAACGGCGGGGTAGAGGCCCTTTTGGCCGGGACCGGGCCGGCGCACTCGTGGGGCCCGTCGGACACCAGCGCGGTGCGGCGCTGCCTGAGCGCCTGGCGGAAGGCCGGACGCCGTGGTGCTCAACATCAAAGGGCCGAGCTGGCCGCTGAAACCCGCAAGCCGACGAAAGGAGGTGGTTGCTAACCTCAACCCCGGAGGAGAGCCTGCCCGAGCAGTCCCGGTGCTGGCCCGTTACCATGCCCGCCTACTGGCCTGCGCCGCCTTTTGCGGAGGCCGCCTGCTCGTGGGGGGCAGCTTGGCCTCTCGCCACAACTTGACCACCCCGCTGGTGTCGTCACTGGCGGGAGGCAGCGACCTGGCCCGCTTGGAGATCGGGCGGCTCCGGGCGACCTGGCTGGCCGAGGCGGCCGGGGCGATAGGCCTGGGCGCGTGTCGATGCCCCCCCTTCACCTCGACGCTCACGCCCGCAGCAGGAGTGCAAGGCAGGTCAGGGTCCGTACGAGAGGGTGAGCGTGTAGGTCACGGTGGTGGTGCCGGCGCGGGCCTTAGCAGGCACGGTCAGCCACCAATCGGTGGACAGGTCGAGGTCGCCCACACCGCTGCCGGCGCCAGCCGTGTACAGGTTGAGGGTGCTGCTGGCGACGGTGACCGGGTATGTGACCGTGTTGGTGCTGGCGGCCACACAGCTCCCGGCGCAGGACTGGCTGGGGGCGGTATTGGCCTGCGCCGACACCGAGGATCCGTTGACCGTCGAGGTGAAGCCCGCACCGAACGAAGCGCTCGCCTGGATCGTGAGATCCCAACCGCCACTGCCCTCGTTGGCCACTTCGATGGTCACCGGGGTTGAGAGGGTCTGGTCATAGCCGTTGAGGGTGGGCGACCACGAGACCGAAGTAGGGGTCAGGACGAGAGCGGAGTAGTCCCAGTCCCAAGTGTCGTTGAGGGCCGAGGTTACCGTGCCGCCGAAGAGCACAAGCTGGCCGCTGGCTGGGTCAAAGGCGACGCTCGGGCCGCTCCGGGCGCTCGGGCTCTGCGGGCAGGCGTTGGTGCAGCCGGAGGAGCCGCTGTCGGAGGTCTGCGACCATATCGTGCCGGTCCAGGTCCAGGTGTCGTTGTAGAACCCTCGAAGGGCATCGCATACCATCGTATGTGCTACGATAGTATGCATGGCCCAGGTCGATCGTCTCTCCATAACAATGCCACCCGAAGTCGGAGCCGCCGTTCGGGGCTCAGCGGCGCGACAGGGGATAAGCGTCTCCAACTGGCTCGCCGCTGCTGCTGCGCAGCGCCTCCGGAACGAGTTGCTTGGGGCTGCCTTGGACGTCTGGGAAGCCGAGGATGGTCCTTTCAGTGATTCGGAACTGAACGCTGCGGCAGCTGCGCTGGACGCGACGCGACGGGGGGCGGCATGACAGCCGTGCTCGACGCCGGCGCTCTGATCGCCATCGACAAACGCGACCGGAAAGTTGGCGCCATGTTGCGCGTCCTCCAGCGTCATGCCGAGCCCGTGCGAACGAGCGCCGGCGCCGTCGCACAGGTCTGGCGCGCTGGGCGCCGACAGGCGAACCTGGCGCGCGCTTTGCCCGGCCTGGACGTCGCTGCGCTCGACGAGGTGGCGGCCAAGAAAGTGGGTGAACTTCTCGGGTCGAGTGGCACCTCGGACCTTGTAGACGCTCACGTGGCGCTCTTGGTCCCGCCCGGGGGGCACGTGCTCACCAGTGATGAGCCGGACATCAAGGCGCTCCTCAGAACACGACGGGTGAAGGCCACCGTCATAGCCGTTTAGCCAAGAAGCTGACGTGCCGACCCCGGCACATGTCCTGTTGCGGGCCCGGAGCAGAGCCCTGCACCTACTTCCGATGCAAAAGTCATCGGAGGCATTTTCATCCAAGCTCGCTGAGCCGCCCTCAGGCCAAAAGGTGCAGGTAGAAGGGCAGGTTTCCTTTGGGATATTGACCGTTGGTGACCCTGAATAACTGCTCGTGCCCGTTGCTACGGGCACGCAGCGGGCACGCCGGCTCCTTTTTCGGTCGCGTAATTGCGCTTAGTTTTTTACGACGCCAGGAGCTGGTCGAGTGCCCGGTGAAGCGGCCCGGGCTGCGAAGCCGCCCGCAGCCCGTGGCGTGCCTGCAGTGCCCCGTTGATGGCACCGATGAGGACGGACCGTTCGGCGTCAGGCGGGCGCCCTTCGTACTCGGCGAACCATGCCTCGACCTCGGACCAACGCCACAGGGGGTTGCGGGTGGCGTGAGATGCCGGTGGCGGGAAACTCCCGGGGCCTCTGTGGCCCTTGACGAGCTGGTCGACCGACTGTCGGCTGCGACCGGTGCGCGCCGCGACCTCAGAAGCCCACACGAGTTCGTCCGGCTCGACGCGCAGCACCTCCAAGCCCTCTACCGACTCGACGGCCTCGATGGCCGAGACGACCGCGTCCAGGAGGCTCCCTGCCTCCCGGGCGAAGGCGGCAAAGGTCAGATCGCCCTTGGCCGAGAAAGTGGTGTCGTCGCAGCCGGCTCCGACGAGGGCGTCAAGCCGGGCGTCGGTCAGTTTTCCCTTGATCGTCAACTCGAAGTCGTGCTCAGCCATTGTCTTCCGGTTCCTGACTGTGAGGGCAACGGTCCACTGCCCGCCGCAATGCTCTGGCATGGTCCTCCGGTACCCGAGGGGTCGAGAAGGCCGACACCTGCCGGCAGCCGCCCGGGCAACGGGTCACGCCCCAGGCGTGGGCCGGACCGCCCCTGCTTTTGATGATCGTCCAACCGTGGTCGCCGGCATAGCCCAAAGCGCCGTGCCACTGCCTTCTCGTCCTCCTCGATCGGCCGGCTCGGGTGTCGGTCGGTCGCAATGCTGCCATCGTAGCCTCCCGTAGACACGTGTCAACAGGGTTTCGCAATGGGTTTCAACCAAAGCATGGACTTGACCCGTGAGCGCGATCGGCATGCACGTCCTGTACCCCCCGGGGGGGTAGTGGTAGGTCCAAGCTGAGGCTAAAGCAAACGCGATAACCGTCTGATCAGGCGCGATGCTCCGTCATGAGTGCGCACGCATCGCGCACGCATCGCGCACGGCTGGTCGCCTCGGGACCAGCGACAGCGGCTGCACATGAGTGGGCAGACCTGGTCTACACCACGGGCACGACCATGCCCGCCGCGGTAGGCCTGTTGGTCGGTTGTGCAGGTGATCGTCTCGACCGAGCGCGACGCCACCTTCACCCTTGACGAGATCCTCGGCAACCGACCGTTGGGGGACATCGGGACGGCCAGTAGCAGTGCCGGCCGCTCGGGCGCGTGCCTACGCCAGGATGTGTACCAACCAACAAGTAGGAAAGAGAGGGCACCGTGGCCTATCCCCGCCGCACGCTTGGGACCGGTAACGCGGCGCTGACTGTGAGCGCCATGGGCCTCGGGTGCATGGGCATGTCCGAGTTTTACGGGACCGGTGATGAGGACGAATCGATCGCTACCATCCACGCCGCCTTGGACGCTGGCGTCGACCTGCTGGACACCGCCGACATGTACGGCCCGTTCACCAACGAGAGGTTGGTCGGCCGGGCCATCGCCGGCCGACGCGAGGAGGTCGTGCTGGCCACCAAGTTCGGCAACGAGCGCAACCCCGACGGCAGCCGAGTGGGCGTCAACGGCCGGCCCGAGTACGTGCGAAAAGCCGCAGACGCGTCTCTTGAGCGATTGGGCGTGGACCATATCGACCTTTACTACCAGCACCGGGTCGACCCCAGCGTCCCCGTCGAGGAGACGTGGGCAGCAATGAGCGGGCTGGTCCAGGCGGGCAAGGTGCGCTACCTAGGCATCTCCGAGGCCGCGCCCGAGACGGTCCGTCGAGCGCACGCCACCCATCCCGTTACCGCCTTGCAGACCGAGTGGTCGCTTTGGACCCGCGACGTCGAGGACGACGGGGTGCTCGGCACCGTCCGCGAGCTGGGGATCGGTTTCGTGGCCTACTCCCCGCTTGGCCGCGGGTTCCTCTCCGGCGCGATCCGCAGCCTCGAGGACCTCGCCCCTGACGATTTCCGGCGTCACAACCCGCGCTTCCAGGGCGACAACCTCGCCAAGAACCTCGAGCTCGTCGACCGGGTGAAACAGCTGGCTGACCAGCGCGGCGTGAAAGCCGGCCAGGTCGCCTTGGCCTGGGTGCTGGCCCAGGGAGAGGACGTTGTGCCCATCCCCGGGACCAAGCGGCGCACCTACCTCCAGGAGAACATCGACGCCGTCGACGTTAAGCTGTCCGACGACGAGCTGCGAGCGCTGGACCAAGCCGCCCCCAAAGGCGCCACGGCCGGTGACCGCTACCCGGACATGACCACGGTGCGCAGGTGATAGCTGACGAACGGGGGGCGCGCTGAGGACCACGGCCAGCTAAGACCACGACGCCTCGGCCAGATTGCTGGATAACGATGCTCTGGGGTGTCCACTTGACCGGACCAGGCGACTACGAACCCCAACATGGCCGGCAGGCGGACGGGCTCTCAGCACAACAACTTGTGGTTGGTCCGGTTAGCTGGATACCCCCAAGGCCGTTAACCGTCACTAGTGGCATTGGAGGAGCAGGCTCGTGAAACCCCGGCCGTGCCGGTCCCGGGCACCTCCGAAGCGGGCGTCCCTGAGCAAGGCCTAGGGGAGCTCCCGCGCTTTGAGGTGGCCAGCCAAGGCGAGCGGCATCTCCAACTGGCCCCCGCCGGTGCGACGGAGTGGGCTTTCGACGTAGCCCAAAAGGACGCGATGTCCGCGCTTGGCTGCTTCGACCAGGCCGGTGAGACCGAGCGCGCCGCTGATGCTGCGAGCCTCGCCGCTGTCTGCGCTGGTCAAATTGGCCTTCTGTCCCTGGGAGCTGAGCTTGCCGCTCGCAGCATCGTGGCCCTCGCGGAGCTGCAAGACGAGGCGTTGGTGGCCACCGTCGCCTTTCGGATGGGTGTGTTCCAGTGGCTGTCGCGACTACGTCCGAGCCGCGGAGCACTTCGAGCTGGCGGGGCGCGCCGCGCAGAGAGCGGGGGACTCGTTCGGCGTCAGCGGCGGGCTCTACAACGCCCCTTGTCCACGCGGCGTCGATCCCCGGAAGGGCGACCGACTAGGACCCGTGAGGGACCACGGCGTGGAAGGCGCCCCCGTCGCCATGGCACACATGTACGAGGAGGCCGTCGGGAGGATTCGATAGCCCGGCCGCCAGGGTGCCGGGGCGGCTCCTGCAGCGCAGGACCGACCGGGAGCCAAGGGCACTTGGCTCGTGCCCGCTGGGGTGTTGACTTGTGTCTAGGAACGGGACTAGAACTCCTGTCACCGGGAGTGGGCTCGGGTCGTCTGCAGAGGACAGATGGGTGCTCTGACGTGCACTTCTGTTGTCTCGAGTGGTCCCGCTAGAAGGTCGAAGGCCTTCGGCCACTACGCCCACAACTGTCGGGGAAATTGGTGACGGCAGCCCGGTGGTGGCAGAGCGTTGATCGTCACCACCAGCGGCTGGCGCCAACGATCTTGATGGTCACCGAGACACCAATTGGTAGCGGTGGGCCTTTGGGCTCGGCTGCGCTGCCGACGGAACGCTCTTCTTTACTCCACATCTGCACCACAAGCGAAGGTCAGCAAGGGTCAGCAGGGGTCAGCAAGAGTCACGCTGACAGGGCGGTTGGGCTGGCCTTTTGTCAATAGGCCCAGCTCCCGGGCTTGGCCGGCTCAGCACTGATAATGCCGAGGTCGTACAAATGCGGCTGGAGATTGCCGAGCTGAGCCCTACCGGTATGGCAGCGCGCCACCGCCTCACCGCCAAGGCGAGGCCGCCGGGGTGAAATCGCCGGTTGAGTCCACGGGAGTGGTGTACGAGGCCGATGGGAACTCTGGGATGCTCGTCGAGGACCGGCAGGCCGTCTCTGAACGGTACGCGAGATCGCCGGTTCCCGCTACCCAGGTGCGGTGGAGGGTTGACCTGGGGACGACGCAGAACAATCCGGCCAGAACAGCGGACTGCCGGGGACGCCGGCCAGCGGCTGGGGGCTCGATAGGCGTAGGTTGTGGGCGTGAGCGCGAGGCACGTGCCGACTGACGAAGAGGCCCGTCAGGCGGTCGAAG
>JBEKNX010000256.1:0-11844 GCA_049522375.1 Acidimicrobiales bacterium
GACGACTTGGCGATGGTTTCCAGGGCCGCCCTTTGGCTCTCGGTCAGCTCCAACGGAGCAGCTGGGTGGTTCATGAGCCATTGTACCACAACCCTCAAGCCCATTGCGCGACACTACACTAGAAGGAAACGGTCCCCGAGCCCGTCACTATCTGCGCCTGGCCAACGCTAGGGGAGTTGTTCGAGTTATTGCACTGGCCCGCGTGCTTGCCGCTTGGGTACTTTGACCCGATCACAGCGATCGTGATCGTCAGGATGAACCCGCCGCTGATGCCCGTGTACGCTCCGGTGCCCGAGCCCGCCACGATCGGTGTCGAGGCTGTCGCAACTATGTAGGCCGAGCATGTCCTTGCGTTGGGCTCGACCTTGTTGAACGCGCTGTTGATCTTCCTGCCGAGCGCCGCGATGTTGATAGTGAAAGAACCTTGGACGAGCGAGAGTTCGACCTGGGTGCCGTTCGGCCCAGGGGTGCCGCTGGCAAGTACGTTGTAAGCCGAGCCCGAGTCCCCGATCGCTCCGGTCAAAACGACCGTGCTCCCGACGCCCTCACCGTCGCCGTAGTTGAAGACATGTACTGTGCCGTTTGTTACCGTACTGGCGCTCGCGGTCAGGATGCTCCCAGATGTAAACAGAGCGCCGGCGAGCGCGGCAATGGTTAACGTGGACACGACTCGTTTCATATATGGACCTCCTCGGTCGGGACCGTCGACCATTTGGTTGGCGGTGGTTGGTGGAGCTTGCTAGTGGTACGACTTCGAGGGGCCTGTGGGCCCTGCTGCCTCGCCGCGATCACCGACGATCTCGGCTGTCTTCGCAACAGTTTGGCCTCGTTGGTGGCCCTGATCAAGGAGGCCAGCCAGTGTACCCGGCCTCGTGCCAGCACCAAGTTTGTCCTCAGGTGGGGGCCGATGTGGGCCTGTAAGCTCCGCCCGCGGCGTCGTTCAGGGAGCCCAGGCCGAAGTTCTTCAACGTCACGCCGTGCGCTCCTTTCGTGCCGGTGCAACACCACCTGGCTACCCGAGGCTTTTCCTTATGACGTCGATGACCTTGTCGACCGAGGGTATGGCGGCGTCCTCCAGGGAATCGGCCGCGGGCAACGGGATGTGCGGCGTCGTGACCCGTCGCGGGGGCGCGTCCAGATCGTAAAAACACTCCTCGGTGACGACCGAGCACAGCTCGGCACCCCAGCCACACAGGCGGGGGTTTTCCTCCACCGTGAAAAGGCGGCCGGTCTTGCGTACCGAGGCGCTCACGCAGGAAAGGTCCAGCGGCACCAGGGAGCGGAGGTCCACTACTTCGCACTCGATCCCTTCACCCGCTAACGCTTCGGCGGCGCTAAGGGCGCGGTGGACCATAGTGCCAAGGGCGACGACGGTGACCGTCGAGCCCTCTCTGCGGACGCGTGCCCGCCCCAGTTCATCGACGTGCTCGCCGTCGGGGACCTCGCCGCTGGTCGGGTAAAGGGCCTTTTCCTCGAGGAACATCACGGGGTCGTCGTCGCGGACCGAAGCCGCCATCAGCCCTATCACGTCGGCCGGCGTGGAGGGCACGACCACCTTCAAACCGGGTACGGCCATGAGCCAGTTCTCGACGCTTTGGGAGTGCTGAGCGCCAAAGCGCAGCCCGCCCCCGTTGCCGAAACGCACTACGAGGGGGAGCGATATTTGACCGTTCGTCATGTAGCGGGCTTTTGCGATCTGGTTGGCGATGAGGTCATGGCACACGGATACGAAATCAGCGAACATGAGCTCGGCCACCGGGCGCAAACCGGTCATGGCTGCCCCCATAGCCGCGCCGAGGATGGCCTGCTCGGAGATGGGAGTATCCCGTACGCGCTCGGGCCCGAATTTCTCCAATAGACCGACAGTGGCCTTGAAAACGCCGCCCGCTGCCGCGATGTCCTCGCCGATGAGGACCACGGAGCCGTCGCGGGTCATCTCCTGGGCCAGGCCGACGGCAACTGCTTCGCGGTAGGTGATGGTCACCGGCACCCTTAGCTCACCTCCGCCATTGCGCGCCACCATCTGCGAAGACCTGGCGCTCGAGACCTGCTGGATCGGCCACCGGGGCCGCTTTGGCTTGCTCGCGGGCGCCGTCCACCTCCGTCCTGGCCTCTGATTCGATACGGTCCAGGTGCGAGGCCTGGGCTCCCTCTGCCAGCAAGCGGGCGCGGTACATGGGGATGGGATCCTTGGCCAACCAGGCGGCGACTTCGTCGTCCGGCCTGTACTTTCCTGGGTCAGCTCGCGAGTGGCCTCCATGGCGGTAGGTGACGGCCTCGATCAGGCTCGGCCCGCCGCCGCCGCGGGCGCAGGCAACGGCTTGTAGCGCCGTGGCGTACACCACGTCGGGGTCGTTACCGTCGATCTCAACCGGTTTTAGGCCATAAGCGCCGGCACGGTCGGCCGCTGGCCTCGGTACCGCGGTGACCTGGGCTATTGGTGCGGCCAAGTTCAAGGCCTCGTGGAACGCGCCGATGTTCGTGGTCCCGTCGCCGAAAAAGGCCACGGCCACTTGGTCCGTCCCGCGGTACCGGGCCGACCAGGCCGCTCCGTTGGCGATGGTGAGGTGCGCTCCGACGATCGCGTACGAACCCATGAAATTGGCCTGCGCATATGTCAAATGCATGGACCCGCCCTTGCCGGCCATGAGGCCCGGCTCCCGCCCCATGAGCTCACCGAGGATGCCCGCCATGGGCGCGCCCCTAAGCAGGGCATGGGCGTGCCCCCTGTAGGTGGCGAAGACGTAATCGTCGGCCCGCAACGCTGCTGCCACTCCAACTGCCACCGCTTCTTGGCCTATGGCAAGGTGACTGGTGCCCTTCACCAGGTTCTGCAGGAACAGGTCGTACGCCGCCTTCTCCAGGTAGCGCGCCCGTACGAGCCCCCGGAACATCTCGGTGCGTAGGTCAAGGTCGCCTTGGTGCGTTGGTCGAGAGGCAAGTGCGCCGTTGCGTCCGTCGGTACTCGTGGTGAGCTCCTCGTGCAAGGTGTTTTCAGGTAACGGCTGGTGCCGGTACGCTAGCACGGTTGCCCAATTGGTAGGCCTTTCAGGCGTCACTGTCGTACGGGACCACGCCAAAGACGTGCCAAATATCGACGCCGGCAACGTGCTCGCTTCTTGAGCCGAGCCGCGGCCGTGGCCCGCTCGTCGACACGGTGCTGGCGTCAAGGTAGAGTCGGCTCGCGTGCAGGCTGCTGCACGGCCCGAGAGACGGACGGGAACGAAGCGAAAGAGGAGCGAGCCTCATGCAACGACGGCCGAGACGGTGGCTACGGCGGGGAGTGGTTGCCGTGGTCGTGCTCCTTGTCCTGATCGTGGGGGGCCCGTTCGTCTTCATCCACTTCATCGAAGGCAAAGCGCCGGCTCAGCTCAAGCTCTCGGCGGCTACGGGGCAGGCCGGCTCCAGCACCGGCAGCGTGCCGCTGGATGGCAAGTGGTCGGTGACCAACGGTTCCGTGGTGGGCTACCGGGTCAAGGAGGTGCTCTTTGGCCAGGACAACACGGCGGTGGGACGAACTTCTGACGTGACAGGCTCGATCACCATCAGTGGTACCAATGTGGTGACGGGGAGCTTCACGGTGCAGATGGCCACCGTCAAGAGCGACTTCAGCCAACGAGACTCGCAGTTCAGGGGGCGGGTCATGGACGTCGCCGCCTACCCGACGGCCACCTTCGTGCTGTCCCAGCCCGTCCACGTGGGGGACCCGGCGGCCAGCGGTGTGGTCAAGACCATGCCCGTCGAGGGAAAGCTCACCCTGCGGGGCCAGACCAGAGCGGTGAGCTTCCAGGTCGAGGCTCGCCATGTCGGGACCACGATCCAGGTCTTGGGGTCGGTACCGGTCCTTTTCAGTCGCTGGGATATACCCAACCCCACTTTTGGCTTCGTGACCACCCAAAACCACGGGATCCTCGAGTTCCTGCTCGACTTCAGACATGGCCCCTCGGCACCGTCGGGGGCGCTGGCACCCACGACCACTTCCGTGCCCCCAGGCGCGGCGCTCGCCAGTTTCAGGGCATGCATGCTCGCTCATGGCGTCAAGCTCTCTTCTGGTTTCCCGGGCCGAGGGGGACCGGGTGGGCCGGGTGGCCGGGGAGGGCCGGGAGGGCCGGGAGGGCCGGGGAGGTTCGGGCCCGGGGGGCCGGGGGGCCCCGGGCCAAGGGTGACCAATCCCAAGACGGCAGCGGCGATGAAGGCCTGCGATCACCTCCTCCCCCCACAAGGGTCACCGGGGCCGATAGTGGTCCCTCGGACAACGGTGCCGCCGCTCTCGCTCTAGTTCTCGGGTCCCCGTCCCGAGCTCTGAGGGCAGGCCCGTTGTGACCTGGTATTGTCCTGGTGAGCATGCTGAGTAACGTCAACGACCAGGCCAACGGTCCCAGCCGGCTCCAGGCGACCGATGCTTTGGACAACCTGTTCGACGACCCGTCCGAGGAGCAGCTCTGGCAGCTCATTTCCGGGCTAAGCGCCGGCGGAAATTATTTCGTCATAGTGCAGCGCGTCCCCGACAATTCCAAGGACGGGACGTATATCCAAACGGCGGTCCTCGCCCACGGTCGCTTCACCGTGGAGTACCAGGACGGCGATTTGGAGCACCATTTCCACGCCGAGGTCGACAGCGCCCGAGGGGCGTACGATGTCGTTGTCGCTTGGGCGTCCGAGCGCCCTGGATGGCGCGAAATGCTCCCGTGGGAGCGCGAATAGCTGGGCTAACTTCGGCCGTACCAGGAATGGCCGAAATGGCTTGGCGCAGTGACGACGTCGGGTCGGTCGGACGTAGCAGGTTCCTGCATTGGTGTTGGGCGCCTTGTGGTGGGTTGGGGTTATTTGGGGAGATCCGGCGTCACGCCGCGGTTGTTTTGCTACCGGGCCTGGACGTACCTGGAGGACTGGCGGGGACGTCCCAGGCCGGCGCATGGCGGCGGGCCCACTGGGCGGGGACCCATCCCTTGACCATGCTGCGCAGCGCCTGCGGATGAGTGACGGCGAAGCTGATGTGGCCGACGATTACGACGGTGAAGGCCACGGCGAACACGTCGTGGACAAAGGTGGCCCCGGTGCGCACGCTCACCGGCAAGAAATTGCCCCACCGGAGTATGAGGCCCGTCACGAAAAGGACGACGAGCATCCCCCCGACGGCGTTGGTGTTCAGCTTTTGGCCGGGGTTGAACTTCCCGATGGCATCGCCGCCGCGCCGGCCGAGGGTGCGCAACCACGACACCTCAGCGCCGCTGAGCCCCTTCATCTCGCGGAGGTCGGCGCGCAGCTTAGCGCCCCAGCGGCCCACCATCCCTACCAGGACGGGCACGAAAACGGCCAAGCCCACGTAAATGTGGGTGTCCTCGACGAGCAGACGCCGGCCGACGAGGACGCTGAGCGAGGGGATATAAAGGATGGCGCCCGTGGTCACGAGGACGAGCACAAGCACGGCTGTGGCCCAGTGGACCGCCCGTTCTGTGCGGTCGAAGCGCAGCACGCGTTGGCCGGAGCGGGCGCTGCGGGGCGACTTTGCCAACTGCGGGTTACGGTATGGGCGCATCATGTCGTCCATTGGAGTCCCCGACCCAGGCGTCAATGTCGTAGCCCTGTTGTTCCCAGAAGCCGGGAACGGCTTGTTTGACCAGGGTGATCGACTTGAGCCACTTGGCCGACTTGTAGCCGTACATGGGCGCCACGTACAGGCGCACCGGCCCACCGTGGTCGGTGGTGATGGGGGCGCCGAGCATCTCGTAGGCGACTATGACGTCGTTGCGGTGCGCCTCGGCCATCGTGAGACTTTCGGTGTACGCGCCGTCGTACGAGGTGAACTCGACCGCCCTGGCGACGGCGGTGGGGCGGGCGAGGTCGACGATGTCGCCGAGCAGGACACCGGCCCAATGCACGCCGGGGACCCTCCAGCCGGTGACGCACTGGAAGTCCCGGTCGAGCTCGGTGCGGGGCAACTTCAGCAGGTCGGCGTAGGAAAGGGTGAACGGTCGCTCGACCAGGCCGCCCACCGAGAGCGAATAGCGGTCTTTGTTCACCGCGGGGTAGCCCCCGGTCACGGTGTAAAAGCGAAAACGGTCAGCCCCCGGGATGAGGGCGGCGAAGCCGCCTCCACTCGCGTTCGTGAGGGGTTGGAGCACGTTGCCGACGACGTTTTGGATCTGGTCGCCGAAAACCGTACCGACAGCCCCGGCCCCGATCAGGCCGAGAAACAGGCGCCGGCCGATCGGTTTGATGGTGCTGGTCGGCCCGGAAGGCTGGGAAGGCGCGCCCGGGCGCCCTCCATCTCCTTCGGGCTTAGCTTCCCATGTGCTGTCAGCCACACCCATAGAGACGCCTGCGGGCCCGGATTGATTGCAGGCCCGGCACGGGCACCGGCGGCCCCTCTAGATGCGGCGCCTCTAGATGAGGTCCAGGCGCGCCGCCATCTGGGGCATCTCGGCCATCGGCATCGCCGCCACGAGGAACATAGACTGGCCACTGCCCTGCCGGTTGACCCCGTACATGGACAACCGGCCTTTGGTCGCCATCCATGCCTGTGCCGAGGAACCGGGCAGCATGTGCGAGCTCGAAGGCACAGGGAACGGGTGGGCCGAGGTGGCGACGAGCTCCTCGGTGCCCTCGAGCTGGTAGGCGCGCACCATGAGGGGTTGGCCGGCGATGACGAAGTGCTCGCCGGCCCGCAGCGCGCTCGTAGGTGGCGAGCCCGGCGTCATCATGGCGACGACGGCAGCCAACTGGGGAGGGTCGGCGGGCGCCGGGCGGTCGGCGACGAGCCAACCGGTGGCGCCGGCGGCCATGACCACGACCAGGCAGGCCGCCGCCACCAGGCGGGCGTGGTGGGGACGGGCCGTCGCCCAGCGCAGGAAGGACGGCGCCCCCGCGTCGGCCCGGGCGACCGGGTCCTTCGAGGCTTCTTGCGAGGCGAGGGCGATGGCGAGGACCACGCGGCCCTCGAGCCCCGGCGGAGCGGGCTGGCGCAGCTGTTCGAGGGCGAGGCGTGCCGCCCGGTCCGCCTTGACCGCCTGCCAGCACTCCTCACAGCCGAGCAAGTGCTGGTCAAAGCGTCGTTCCTCCTCTGGGGAGAGCTCACCGGCGAGGAATGCGATCACGCGTTCTTCAGGGCACGTCACGGTTCATGTCCTCTTCTACCAGCAATGACGCCAAGCGCTGGCGGCCGCGGAACACGCGGGAAAGTACGGTGTTGCGCGGGCACCTGAGCATCTCGGCGACCTCGGACGCGCTGTGACCGGCCAGGTCCATCAGGACGATGGCCAGCCGCTGCTCTTCGGGAAGTTGGGCGAGGGCGCGGGAAACCGCGGCGCGGTCGATGTTGGCCAGCGCTTCCTCCGGCACGCTCACTCCGGGCGCTTCGGGCTCGTACGGCTCGGGCATTGCCGTCTCGACGACCCGTCGGGCCCGGCGCCGGCCCTGGCTGCGGGCCAGGTTGAGGCAGATGGTCACGAGCCATGCCTTGGTGCTCGGCCCCCGGTGGCCGCCGAACGCCGCGAACGCGCGCAGGTAGGTTTCTTGGACGAGATCCTCGGCGTGGTGGTGGTCCCTGCTGGCGTACCGTGCGACCCGGTAGACGGCGTCGAGGTGCGGCATAGCCGCCTCGAGGAAGGCTCGTCCCTGGTCGTCCATATGGCTTGCCTCGATCGTATTGGCCCCTGGTACGTACTCCGGCCTAATAAAGACGCCCGAGACGGCTGAATGATTGCACGGCGCCACGAACCGGACGGTTGAGGCCGGGTGTCGGCCCGAACCGCCCCCGGGGCGCGTCACTCTGCTGGCGGCGCCCGGGGCCGGACGGCCGGCGCCCCGGGCTCGGGGCCCCTACCCGGAGATCAGAACGTGGAGGGCACGTCGCATTGGCCGATCTTGAGCGGCGAAGAATTGGACTGGCCGGCGTCGGTCACCGAGGGTTTGTTCCCCGCGCACCAGAGCGGTCCCGTGATCTTGTTGCCGGCGACCTCCGTGGGCGGGAAGGCGCCGTTCTGCTCGACCGGCCCATTGCCCGAGTTGTTGATGACGGTGACCGGTCCGCTGACCGTACTAGTGGCGACCTCGACGCCCCCGCTGTTGCCTGACAGCGTCACCGGGCCCGAGATCGTCGTCCGGGCACACCCGGTACCGGTGCCGCCCCCGATGAACACGTAGCCGGTGCTGCCCACCACCGACACCGTTCCCGAGACCGTGGCGCCGCACAACCCGACGCCGATGGCCCCGACGGTGGTGATCGGCCCGCTGACGGCGCCGTTGTCTACCTCCAGCCCGCCACCGGGAAGGACGGTCACGGGACCGGACACCTTCCCGGTGATCAGCAGCGTCTGGCCCGAGGTAACCGTCACCGGGCCGCTGTAGCTGGTGCTGATGGCCTTGGTAAAGGTGACCCCGACGGTGACCGGCACCGACGCCGAGCTGCTGCCCGTGAAGCTGGCGCTGCCCCCGTAGACGGCGCTGAGCGACTGCGTCCCGGCCTGGAAGGCGCTGACAGAGATGGAGGCGACGTCTGCTGCGCCGTTGAGGGCGAGCGTGCCGGTGCCGATGATGGAACTGCCGTCGTAGAAGGTCACGGTCCCGGTGGGCGTCCCACTGCCCGGGCTCGTCACCTTGACCTGAGCGCTGAGCGGGACCTTGGCACCGAAGGCGGAGCTCGCCGGCGCCGTCAGGGTCGTGGTCGTGGCGGCGGCGGCGACGGTCGTTATGGCCGTCGCCGGCCCGCTCGGCAAGTAGCTCCCGGACTGGTCCGAGTAGGATGCTGAGAAGCTGTAGCTGCCCTGACCGAGACCGCTGTCCGGGCACGACGCCGTGCCGGCCGTCACCGGCGTGGTGCAGACCATCGTGTTCCCCTGGGAGAACGTGACGGTGCCGACGCTGACCGCCGGCGTCACCGTAGCGGTGAGCGTCACCGCCTGCCCGTTGACCGATGGGCTGGGCGTTACCTGTAGCGACGTCTGGGTGCTGTCTTGGACGTCGACGCTTTGACTGGCCGAAGTGGCCGCGGCGTAGTCGGGGTCGGTGGCGTTGTAGCTCGGGTTATTGGGTAGCGGGGTGGTGGGGGACCCGAAGTAGGCGGTAACTGTGTACGTGTCGCCCACGTCATTGGTCGGGAGCGTGATGACCCCGGCCTGGGCTACCCCGTCCTGGTTGGTGACGCCGACGCTGCCGGCCACGACTTGGCTGGACGAGTTGGACACGTCGAAGTACACGGTCTTCTGGGCCACTCCGGCACCACCGGTGCCCGGCGAGGTGAGCGCGGCGGGGCAGCGTCAGGCTGAGGGCCGTGCTAGCGGGCTTAACCACGAACGGCTCGGTCGCGGAGGTGGCGCTGTCGCTGGCGTCACCGAGATAGTTCGCCGTGAGCGTGTATGTCCCGGGTGTTAGGCCGGACAACGGGATCTGGGCCGAAGCCGTGCCGGTGTTCGAGATGGTGACCGCCCTAGACGTGGCGGGCCCGATCGTGAAGGTGATCTGCTGACCGCTCACAGGCGACGAGGCCGCCGACAGGGCGGCCGTGACGTTGGCCGTGGCCCCGAAGGCGTCGGTGGTGTCCCCGCTCAAAGTCAAGGAGGAGCTCGTCGGAGTCCCGGTCGAGGACAGGAGCGTGGGGGAGAAATAATAGCCCTGGTTGTTGTCCAGGCTCACGTCGCCGACGCCGTTGGCCGCCTGGACTTCGAAGACGGCGTCACCCGCGTCGCTGTCGGTGAACGTGCCCGTCCACAGTGTCGTGTTGGTCGATGATTGGGCCAGGTCGAGCGAGGCCCACGTGCCCTGCCCGCCCTCTGCGGGAGGATCGGTGTAGGTGACCCAGGCCTCCTGGATGCCGGCGGAAGGATCCCCCGTAATTGTGGCCGAGACGGCTACTTGACCGTTGCTCTCGGTGGCCGTGACGTTGGAGATGTCGGGGGGAGCGGCCAGGGCGGGTACGTTCCCGCCGTAGCTGGCGGTGTTGTTGCTGTAGAAGAGGTGGAGGTCGAGGGAGCTGTACTCCCGTTTGATGGCGTTACCGGGGGTAGCCGGGTCGGAGACGTACTGCTCCGGCGTGATCCCGAGCTCGGTGCCGGCGGCGGTGTCCAGGGTGGCGAAATAGTTGGGGTTGGTCAGTTTCTCGGGGTAGTAGACCGGCGAGGAGAACGGCGTGGGCGGCTGGCTGGTGTCGGTCACCGGGTCGCCGGTCAGCGGTGGTGCGCCCGACGTGTCGGTGTAGGAGCCGCCGATGAAGCCGACGCCGGTGAGGGTGTAATTGGGGACGTTGACGTCCTTGGTCATGACCGGCACGATGGGGCTGCCGGGGTCGGCGACCTCGCCCGCGGGGCCAGGGTCGTAGCTGAGGTTTGTCCCGGGGGGTGTAACCGGCAGGAAGGAAGGCACCGTTACGGGCAGGTCGTACTCCTGGGTCCCCAGGATGCTCCCGGGCGTGCCGGAGGTGACGAGATTGGACCCGGTGACAACGCCGATGGTGGAGGGTGCCGGGACCGGGGTGCTCGAGCGGCTCGGCTCTTGCACGTTGAGCATCGGCAGGCCGTAGAGCGTGATTTCCAGCAGGGACTTCTCTTCCAGGCCGTTGAGCTCGTCCAGGCTGGCCAGGTATTGGGACTCGGCGTCCAGCAGGGCCGTACCGATCTGCACCGCCCCGCCACCGGTCTGGTAGAGCTGCTGGGCCATGTCGACGTACACCTGGTCGCTGTCCGCGACGTAGTTGCTGTCGCCGAACTGGTAGCCGCTCCCGGCGACCAGGGTCGCCCCCGCCTCGGTGAAGGCCTGCGGCCATGACAAGGGGTTGGTCACGGGCGTGGCGTCCGTTGGGTCGATGGTGTACCCGGCGTGGCAGCCGGCGCCGAGCACCAGCGAATTGTTGAGATCGGTCCCGATGGCGTTGGCAAACTGTTGCGTCGACAGGTACGTGGTGTCGTCGGCGGCCAGGGCGTCGTTGGCGCTGAAGTGGGCACCGAGGAAGACGAGCTGGTGCGCCTTGCTCGTCAGCAAGCTCTGGAGCTGGGTAGCCGTCCAAGCATTGCCACCCGTCTGGGGGTCGATGAGCTGGTCGTTGCTGCCGGGGACGCCCTCCGAGAAGTACTGCCCGACTTGCGCCGCTGGGGCCGCCATAAAGCTGTAGCCGGTGGTCAACGTCGAGGTGGGCATGATGACCGGCTGGGCAATGAACCGGGTGATGGTGCTTTGGATGTCGGCCGGCGTCTCCACCAGGCGCCCGACGGCGGCGCTCTGGATGGGCAGAAGGGTGCTGTCGATGGCCAGCTCGCTGGCCGCCCCGTACTGGTCGTCGGTGAGGTAGTAGTCGTCCTCGAGCGCCGCTTCGGCCGCTGAGGTGGATGAAAGGGGGACCTGGTAGGTGTCCTCGGGCCCGACTGTCTCGGCGTCGGCGTAGCGGAAGAACGGGATGACGTCGTCGTCGCCGACGATCACGACGTCCTTGAGGTTGTCCTGCGGGACGCCCGAGTTGTAGGCCCGGTAGGTGTTGATGAGGCCCTGGATCCCCTGGGCTTCGAGGTTCTCTGCGTACGGGCAGCTCGGGTTGCTCTGTGCCTGGGTAATGAGCTCATGGACGCCTAGGCTTTGGGCGACGTCGAGGACCACGCCGTTGGTAGCGCCAGCCAGGGAGCTGAGCGACGAATAAATCCCGCCCGCGTAAGACGGCGCGACCTGGCCCATGGCCGCGGAGTTGTCCACGATCACCGTGGAGTAGGGCTGGCCCGTGCTGTTCACGGTGGCGGGGATGCTCCCCCCCTCGTAGCCGGTGCTGAGGTCGCCGGTATAGCTGTTGAGGGTGAGGCCCTGGCACGGTCCTCCGGATGTGGTCACCGTAAGCGTGTACGGCGTGGACGAGAAGCCACCATT
>JBEKNX010000257.1:0-6852 GCA_049522375.1 Acidimicrobiales bacterium
AGCCACCGTAGCGGTGCGCGGGGGGGCTGGCGTGGGCAATGGCCGGCGCGGGTGCTGGCCGGCCCGAGGGGGTGCCCCAGCACCCCCGGCGGGAAACGTGCCTCCATGGTGCCGGCGCCGGCACGGAGCGGTCACGATAGGGACATGGGACACCCGGCCGGCTTGGCGCGCCAGTGAACGGCGAGGTCGTCCAGCTCGGCTGGTACCGCTTCCGCCGCAGCTTCGGGCGCCGGTGGGGCGAGTACCTGACCCTCGTGCTGCTGATCGGCCTGGTCGGGGGCCTGGCCATGGGGCCCGTCGCCGCGGCCCGGCGGACCGACTCGTCCTTCAGCGTCTACTGGGCCAGCACCAACCCGTCGGACCTCGTTGGGGCCACCGGCGTCCTGGACGCCGTCGCCGGGCTGAAAGCCTACGAAGCGCCGATCGTCGAGAGGATCTCCCATCTCCCTCATGTGGCGGCGGTGGAGAGCCAGTCGGGGATCAACCTCTTGCCCCTGCAGCGCGACGGAGCACCCGAGCAAAACGTCACCGAGTTCTCGCCCGGCCCCGGCAACGGCTACGGCAGCGTGGACGGCCTCTACTTCGACCAGGACAAGGTGACCGTGCTCGCCGGTCACATGGCCGACCCTGGCGACCCGGACCAGTTCATGTTGAGCCAGGCTCAGGCGCAGGCCATGGGCCTGCACGTGGGCGACGTCGTGCGGTTCGGGATCTACACCAACGCTCAGATACAGCTGCGCGACTTCGGCTCGGCCGCGGTCAAGCCTTACCGGGTCATCAACGCCAGGCTGGTGGGGATCGCCGCGTTCAACAGCGTGGTGATCGCCGACCAGGCCGATCAGGGGTCGGCCCCGGACAACCTGTTCACGCCGGCCCTGACCCGCCCGCTGCTCGGTTGCTGCGTCAACTACACCGAGAGCGGCATCCGGCTAGAGGGGGGCAACCGCTACCTCCCGGCCGTCCTGGCCGAGATAAGCCGTGCCTTCCCCAAACTGCCGCTTTCTTTTGCCAATGTTGCCGCCGGGGTGCTGCCCAAGGCCCAGCGCTCGCTCAAACCGGAGGCGATCGCCCTCGGCGCCTTCGGCGGCATTGTGGCCCTGGCCTGCCTGCTGATCGGCGCGCAGTTGATCGGCCGCCAGATCCGGCTCCGGGCCGACGAGCGCGCCATACTGCGAGCCGTGGGGGCCAGCCCGGGCCAGACGTGGGCGGACGGCCTCATCGGCATCTTCGCCAGCGTGGTGGCGGGTGCCTTATTGGCGGTCGTCGTCGCCGTGTGCCTTTCTCCGCTGGCCCCCCTGGGGCCGGTGCGCCCCGTCTACCCCGACCCGGGCGTGAACTTCGACTGGACCGTTCTCGGTGCGGGGCTAGCGGTCCTGGTCGTGGTCCTGGGGGTCACCGCCGCGCTGGTGAGCTACCGCGGCGCTCCTCACCGGGCGGCGCGACGCGGCCTGGCGCCCGAACAGCCTTCCCGGATCCTGGCCGCCGCTGGGTCGGCCGGCCTGCCCATCCCGGCGCTGACGGGAGTGCGCTTCGCCCTTGTCCCGGGCCATGGCCGCACCTCAGTGCCCGTCCGCTCCGCCGTGCTGGGGGCGGTGCTGGCCGTGGTCGCGCTGGTGGGCACGGTGACCTTCGGCGCCAGCCTCAGCTCGCTCGTCTCCCGCCCCGCTCTGTACGGGTGGAACTGGGACTACCTGCTGGGGGCGGGCGGCGACCTCCCGGGACCTAAGGTCACGGCCCTGCTCGACCATGACCGCTTCGTGGCGGCGTGGTCCGGGGTGTACACAGGGACGCTCAACATCGACGGCCAGGAGGTGCCCGTGCTGGGAGAGACGCCGGGGGCCACGGTGGCGCCGCCACTGCTGTCCGGCCACGGCGTCCAGACCGCCGACCAGGTGGTGTTGGGGGCCCTGACCCTGGCCCAGTTCCACGCTCGCCTGGGCAGCACGGTGGTGGAGAGCACGGGCGCCGGCGGGCCGCGCCGCCTCCAGGTCGTGGGCACGGCCACCCTGCCCGCCTTCGGCGGGAACATCCAGCACCTGGAGATGGGCGTGGGCGCCGTGCTTTCCTACCAGCTGATCCCCCTGCTGCAGCGCAACAGCTTCGACACCCCCCTGCCCGGCCCCCAAGCGGCTCTGGTGCGCCTACGGCCGGGCGTGGACCGAGCCGCGGCCTACCGGTCGCTGGCGACCATCGCCCAGGAGACCACCAACCCGGACAACTTCGGCGTGAGCGTCATCGGCGTGCAACGGCCGGCCGAGATCCTGAACTACCGCTCGCTCGGGGACACGCCCGGCTTCCTGGGCGCAGGACTGGCGGCCGGCGCCATCGCCGCCCTGGCCCTGACCCTGATCGCCTCGGTGCGCCGCCGGCGCCGGGACCTGGCCGTGCTCAAGACCCTGGGCTTCACCGAACGCCAGCTGGCCGCCACCGTGGCGTGGCATTCATCCACCGCGGTGGCCATAGGGGTGGTGGCCGGGGTGCCCCTGGGCATAGCCCTGGGACGCACGCTATGGGACCTGTTCGCTCACGACATCAACGCCGTACCGGCCCCGAGCGTGCCGGTCGGACAGGTCGTTCTCATCGCCCTGGGGGCCCTGGTGGTGGCCAATGTCATTGCCGCCATTCCGGGCCGCCTAGCCGCCCGCACGCCCACGGCGCTCGTACTGCGCTCCGAATAAGGCTGCGCTCCCAACAAAGACGTGGGGCACCCCTTTTCGCGGTGGTGCTGGGCGCCGGGAAAATGGCGTGCTAGCACGCTGGGGGATACTGGCTAACCACCTTTTAGGGCGACGGCCTGGTGGTTAGGTTGACAAGTGACGGCCATAAATGGTGAACCGACAACAGGAGGATAAATGGTGAGATCTGTGCGCCGGCTGACCCGCACAAAGACGGCAATTTCACTGGCGGTGATCGCCGCCGGGATGGGCATGGGCCCCCTGGTCGGGAGCGCTCCCGCAGCCGCGGCGGTAAAAGCCAGCGGGACTGTCATTACCACCAGGGAGGGCGCTTTCGGGACGATGTTGATAGTGGGGTCCGGTAAGTTCGCCGGTTACACCCTCTACCTTTTCACCGGTGACAGCCCTACCGCTTATTCATGCACGGCGACGATCGTCAAGAGCCTTCCCGAGGGCCCGGGGTCGTGCACAGGGGCGGCCAACGACAAGAAAGCCGAGTGGCCAGCCGTCACCACTGACGGAGCGCCCGTAGCCGGCCCCGGCGTGTCCCAGAAGCTCCTCGGGTCGGTGGTACGGCCCGGGATCGGGGACCAGGTCACCTACGCCGGGCACCCCCTCTATCTCTTCGACCAGGGCCCGGGGCAGCTCAGCGGCGAGGGTTGGGACGAACCGACCCTGCCGCCCTGGCACGGGCTGTGGTGGGTCGTCAGCCCGTCAGGCACCGCCCTGGCATGGCCGGAGACACTTACCACCACCCACATCGGCGGCAAGACGGTCCTCGCCGCGGCCATGTTCACGGGCATCGGTTGGGAGGACTTCCCCGTCTACTCGTACACCACGGACACAGCCACCGCCAGCAAGTGCACCGGGGCCTGCGCCATCGGTTGGCCGCCAGTGCTGACCAACAGCAAGCCAGCCGTCGAGAGCCCGCTGGCCGCGGCCAGTGTGGGCACGCTCAAGCGCTCTGACGGGACGTCCCAGGTCACATACAAGGGCAGACCTCTCTACCTGTTCGCCTACGAGGGGATCGCTCCCCAGGGCATGGGGTACGCCGCCACCGGCAACGGCAACGGCGTCAAGGTGGGTGGAGGCGTCTTCGACCTCGTCACGCCCTGACCAGGGGCTGTTCAGGCCCTGAGCGGGGAAAGGAAGCCCGCGACCACCACGCTGGTCGCGGGCTTTTGTCCGTCAGAAACTGACAAAGGGCCCGGGGGGGCGGCCCCGGGCAGTGGCTAGAAAGGACAGCGAGAAATTCGACGAGCCTGGGAGTCAGCGTGGACGTTCGCCACCAATGGGTCTGTGTCGACGGCAACGAGGCCGCAGCTCGTGTCGCCTACGCCCTTTCTGAAGTAATCGCCATCTATCCCATAACCCCGGCCTCGCCCATGGGCGAGGTCGCCGACGACTGGGCCACGGCCGGCCGGCCCAACCTATGGGGCCAAGTGCCCGACGTCATTGAGATGCAATCCGAGGCCGGCGCCGCCGGCGCCCTCCACGGCGCCGCCCAAAAAGGCGCGCTGGCCACCACGTTCACGGCGTCGCAGGGCCTGCTGTTGATGGTGCCGAACATGTTCAAGGTCGCGGGTGAGCTGACCCCGGCGGTGATCCACGTGGCGGCCCGAAGCGTCGCCACCCATGCCTTGTCCATATTCGGCGACCACTCCGACGTCATGCATGCCCGGACGACGGGCTGGGCCATGCTGGCCGCCAGTTCGGTCCAGGAGGCCCACGACTTCGCCCTGGTCGCCCACGCCGCCACCCTGAAGGCGCGAGTGCCTTTCCTGCACTTCTTCGACGGTTTCCGGACCTCGCACGAGCTCGCGAAGATCATCCCGTTGGCGGACGAGGACCTGGCCGCGCTGTTCGACGAGGACGCCCTCATCGACTTCCGGCTCAGGGGGATGAACCCGGACACCCCCGACGTGCGGGGCACGGCTCAAAACCCGGACGTGTTCTTCCAGGGCCGCGAAGCGTCCAACCGGTACTACAGCGCCGTCCCCGGGATCGTCCAGGCCACCATGGACTCCCTGGCACAACGGACCGGGCGCTCGTACGGCCTGGTCGAGTACAACGGCGCTCCCGACGCCGAGAGGGTCATGGTGCTCATGGGTTCGGGAGTGGGAGCGGCACGCGAGGCGGTCGACGCCCTCGTCAGGGACGGAGAGCGGGTCGGGATGCTGACCGTCCGCCTCTACCGGCCTTTCCCCGCCCAGCAATTGCTCTCCGCCCTACCGCCGAGCGTCCGCTCCATCGCCGTGCTCGACCGGACCAAAGAACCCGGCGCCGTCGGCGAACCGTTGTACCTGGACGTCATCGCCGCTCTCGACGAAGCCATGGACGAGCGCGAGCCCGCCTTCAGTGAGCGGCCCCGGGTCATCGGCGGACGGTACGGGCTGTCTTCCAAGGAGTTCACCCCCGCCATGGCCAAGGCCGTGCTCGACGAGCTCGGTCGCGACCGGCCCAAGCGCCATTTCACCGTCGGCATTTTCGACGACGTCACGTCGCTCAGCCTGGCCTGGGACCGGGACTTCCGCCCCCCCCGGCCCGCCACCGAGGTGCAGGCCGTCTTCTTCGGGTTAGGTTCAGACGGCACGGTCGGCGCCAACAAGAACAGCGTCAAGATCATTGTCGAAGAGACCGGCGCCGTCGTGCAGGGCTACTTCGTGTACGACTCTAAGAAGTCGGGGGCCATGACGGTTTCGCACCTGCGCTTTGGCCCCGAGCCCATCAACTCGACCTACCTGGTGAGCGACGCCGGCTTCGTGGCCTGCCATCACTTCGGGTTGCTCGACCGTGTAGACGTGCTCGACCTGGCCAAAGACGGGGCCACCTTCCTGCTCAACAGCCGCTACGGCCCCGACGAGGTCTGGGACCACCTGCCCGGCGACGTGAAACGCCAGTTGCAGGACAAGCACATCCAGTTCTGGGTCATCGACGGCGACCGGATCGCCAGCGAGGCCCAGCTCGGCAACCGGATCAACACCGTCATGCAGACGTGCTTCTTCGCCCTTTCCAAGGTGCTGGCGCCCGAGGAGGCGATCGCCCGTATCAAGGCCGCTGTCGACAAAGCGTACGGCAAGCGCGGCCGCACCATCGTGGAGCGCAACTTCGCCGCCATCGACGGCGCCCTGGCCAACCTGGCCCGAGTAGAAATCCCTCAAGAAAGGGCGGCCGCCGGGGCCATCGGCACCGCCATCCCCGAGTCGGCTCCCGACTTCGTCCGCCAAGTGACCTCGGTGATCATGGCCGGGAAGGGCGACCTGTTGCCCGTGTCCGCCCTCCCCGCCGACGGTCGCTTCCCCTCGGCGACGACCCGCTTCGAAAAGAGGTGCATCGCCGCGGAGATCCCGATATGGGACCCCAGCATTTGCATCGATTGCGGCAAATGCACCATCGTCTGCCCGCACGCCACCATCCGCATGAAGGTTTTCCCGCCCGAAGCCCTCGTCGGCGCCCCGGAGGGGTTCTTGTCCAAATCTTTCCGTTCCAAGGATCTGGCCGGTCACCTACTGACGATCCAGGTCGACCCCGACGACTGCACCGGCTGCGGCGTCTGCGTCGACGTGTGCCCGGCCAAGTCCAAGACCGAGGTCAAGCACAAGTCGATCAACCTGGAGCCGGCGCCTGTGCATCGGGACCAGGAGCGGGAGCGCTGGGACTTCTTCCGGGCCATCCCGGACCTCGACCGCTCGTTGCTGCCTCACGACTCCGTCAAGGGCGCCCAGGTGCTCCAGCCGCTGTTCGAGTTCTCCGGAGCTTGTGACGGGTGCGGGGAGACACCGTACGTGAAACTGGTCAGCCAATTGTTCGGGGACCGGATGTTGGTGGCCAACGCCACCGGTTGCTCGTCGATCTATGGCGGTAACCTGCCGACGACCCCGTGGGCCACCAATGCGGAAGGGCGCGGGCCGGCGTGGAGCAACTCTCTGTTCGAGGACAACGCCGAGTTCGGCCTGGGCATACGCCTCGGCCTGGAGGCCCAGGAACGCCGGGCCCGGGCCCTGCTCGTCTCGCTCGCCGGGGCGGTCGGCGCCGACTTGGCCGCCTCGGTGCTCGAAGCCGACCATGCCGGTCAGGACCAGGAGGAGGCCGTGTTCGCTCAGCGTCGACGCGTGAGCGCGCTCGACGAGCAGCTCCGCCGGCTGGCCGCGGCTGACGACGACCTCGTCGCCTCCCA
>JBEKNX010000258.1:0-6848 GCA_049522375.1 Acidimicrobiales bacterium
TCATCGGGTGGGGTTTGGTGACCCAATTGGCGGTCGGAGAGGTTCTGCGACCCCTGCAAGTTCGCTGCCCCGAAGTGCAGCCATCGTACCCTCGCGACCGAGGTCGACCTGCTGACCTCGCGCATCGACCAGCTTGTGGCCGCGATGCCCGAGGCACAGGCGCCGGAGCTGGGCGACCGTCCCCCCGCAGAGGCCCGCCCTTCGAGCACCCCCCTGCCCGTATCGACCGCCTCGACGAGGTGCCGAGGACCGGGGTCGGCTCGGGGGAGATCGCCCGGAACATCGCCCATGTGGCGAGCGCGACGAAGGGCACGACCGCGGGAGCCGTTGGCACCCAACAGGCAGCCGGAGAGCTGTCCCGGATGTCGAGCGAGCTGCAGACGCTCATCGGGGCCTACCAGTTCTGATCACACTTTGTGCGCCTCACTGAGGC
The DNA here is from genome assembly GCA_049522375.1 of Acidimicrobiales bacterium. Taxonomy (GTDB): domain Bacteria; phylum Actinomycetota; class Acidimicrobiia; order Acidimicrobiales; family Palsa-688; genus Fen-671. The sequence goes on from JBEKNX010000258.1 coordinate 434, forward strand.
AACGGGCAAGGAGGGACCGGCTATTTGGTCCGTGGGTCTCTTGAGCGACGTCCCGCCACCTGCGACGCTGAGCTTGGCTACGTGTCCTAGGCACCGCTCTCAAATAGACGTGCAGTAGCCGACAGACCGGCCAGCGCCGTCTCGGGGAACCGCTTTGGGCGCGACGGAAGACAGATCCTCGCGTTATGCGTGCGGCAGAACTGTAGGTGTTGTATGGAGAATCAGGTGCAGATCGACGGGACTGGCGCTCGGCGGACCAGGGATCTGCGAGCATATATTGGTCCGACCTCAGGGCCTGTCGTCCAAGGCCCCGCGGCGGTGATGAACTCGAGACCAGGCGGCCTGAAGAGGCCGTCGTGGGAGACGAGCGGCAGGCCGGGGCGGATGGCCGCTGACGCGACCCGGCGGTCGCGGTGGAGCGGCAACCACGATCTCCGCCTTCGAAAGGTGTTGGCACGGCTCTTGCTCCTCGGTCCCGCCTGATCCTCGGCTCGTCCGGGAACGACCACCGGGCTGAACCAGATGGCCATGGCCGGGAGAGATTGATGGCCCCAGGCTGGCGGTGGGCCGGGGGCGGCCCAGGCCGGACCTTTCGCGGGGCGGTACGCGTACGCTGGCGGCAGACTAGGGGCTGTGGCCGGCGCTTCAAGCTACAGGAGGACGACGACGAGACTGCGCTCGACGTGGACGGGGACAGCTGGTGCGTGACGATGTCCGCGAGGCCCTGGCGATCGGGCGGTCCTCAACCTTGGAGCAGCGCACGATCGACATCACCACGACTGGTCGGCGCTCCGGGCAGCCACGGCGGATCGAGATCGTTTTCTACCGGTTCGAGGGCACCATCTACCTGAGCGGGATCCCCGGGCCGCGCACGCGGGACTGGCTGGCAAACCTGGCGGCCGAGCCGCACTTGGTGTTCCACCTCAAGCATGACGTCGTCGCCGATCTCCCCGCGGTGGCCACGGTTATAAACGACCCGGCAGAGCGCCGTCGTGTGCTCACCCACTTCGTCGACGAGTTCAACCGGCGCCGCGACCCCGGCGGTCCCTGGCCCATAGCCGAGTTGGAGCAGTGGGTGGAGCGAAGCCCGTTGGCAAGGGTCAGCTTCCCTGACGGGGACTGACCCGAGATGCCAATACGAGCGCTCCACACGGTCCTTGTCCCCCCGCTGGCCTGCTCCGCCAGGGTCTTCGATACCCTCATGCCCCACGTCTGGGCGCATGGTGCAGCCACGATCGCGGATACCCGTCGGGACGACTCCGTTGTCGGGATGGCGGCGCCGCTGCTCGACGACGCCCCCGAGAGCTTCGTGCTCGTTGGGACCAGCATGGGCGGCTACATTGCCCTAGAGGTCGTGCGACAAGCCCCCGGGCGCGTCCGAGCGCTTGCCCTGATCAGCACGTCCGCCGAGCCGGACACCCCAGAACGGGCGTCCAGCCGGCGACGGCAACTCGACCTCGCCCGAGCCGGCCGCTACGACGACATCGTCACCGCCGCCTTCCCCGCACTGGTCGACCCGAGCCACCGCAACGACGCCGAGCTGGCCGCGTTTTGGTCGCTCACAGCCCACGAGGTCGGGCCCGAGGAGCCTCGGCTCGCTTTCGTGCAGTAGCTCGCAGGCCTGTATGGCCGTGTCGAACCTCGGCGGCGCGGTGGGTGCCGTCCTCCTCGTCTCGGGCAACGGGGGCGAGTCCTGGTCGTCCATCGGGGCCCACGGGCTGCCGGCGGGCACGGTGTTCATTGGCCTGGCATGCCCGACCGCGTCCGAGTGCTGGATGTCGGGCGATGCCCCGGTCCACCTTCGCGCCGGCGGGACGGTTGTCGGGGATACCGGGGGGGCTGTAGTGGTGTCGAGTGCCAACGGCGGGCAGACCTGGCAGAGCACAGGGCTCCCGAAGGGCATCAGCGGCATCGGCGCCCTCTCGTGCCCCAACCCCAGTACGTGCTTTGCGATGGCGTTCAAGGGGCCAGCCGTATCCTCGTCCGCGTCTGGCCCACCGGCAGTACCCCGGTCGCTAGCACTGTTGGTCTACACGGCTTCTCGTCGCTAGGGGAGGCTCGTCTGGCCCGGGCCCTAACACCGGGCTTCCGTGTGGCGGAGCACACGCGGGCTTGGTCAATGAGAACAGCGCTATGTCGTCACAGCGGGCAACCGCCGCTGGCGCAGTACATGAAGTTGCACCGCGCCAGTTGCCGCTGGCTCCACTTGCCGAACATGAGGCGCTGAACCAGCCCTCCAAGAAGAACCGCGCCTCCGATGTCACTCCTCTCGATGACCGGGCACAGCACTCGGTGTCACGTCGCCCCGACCGTTGCCCGACCTGTCGGCCACGACAACCTGCTCCTCGGCGGCGCCAAAGCACGGCGCACTGTCCCTAATCCTTGCGAGAGCACGCCTGGTGGCACAGCGCCGCGTGACCTCCATGACGACTTTGACGATGCTGTGCTCGCGGCCTATGGTCGGTGGCGGCCTTCACCCCCAGGACCGGCGCGTTTAGAACTTGAGGTCCGTCCGATTGATAACCTTTTTGATCACGAGCTTTTCGGGCTAGAGGCTCCTAGCGACCCAGCGAAGTGGGTCTTCCACTACACACGACTTTCGAGCGCGGTCCAAATCGCGAAGACGAAGACGCTGCGGTTCAGCCCGATGTCGACCATGAGCGACCCGAGGGAGTTCAAGCACACGGACGTGTCTGTTGTCTTTGAGAGTCGGCGCGTGGCTCCTGGGGAACGTCAGGCTGTTCTCGCCAAGATCAACGAGCGCCGTCTGAATGCACGAGTGGCGAGCTTCACTTGCGACCGGAAGGAAGGAGAACCTAGCTCAGTTCCGCGGGCTGATGGTCGGGGATATGCACGCCCGGCGATGTGGTCTCATTACGGCGACCGCCACAAGGGTGTGTGCTTCGCGCTGAACCGAACGTCCCTGGAAACGGCGCTTCAGGTCCAGTTCGGCGGCAGTACACGGTATGGCAACGTAGAATACACAGAAGGCGTCGACCCTTCGGATGAGTCTCGCTACGCCTGGGATCATCACATAATCGAGCTGGGCGAAGAAGGGACGGTCAACAAGCACTTCGAGGACCACGGCCACAAGCTTCTATTCGAGAAGAATGACGATTGGAAGGCTGAGCGCGAATGGAGGTGGGCCCGTTGCCGTTGCCGCCGGCTGTCCCGGGAACGAGGTCTCGATCAGCTACGACGGAGGCCGCAGGTGGTACGACGTTACGGTTGGCAGCGAGCTTTCGACCTCGGTGGTTACGGTCTCAGCGGCGGGGCGCTCGGTCGCGGTGCTCTGCGACGAGGTGCCGAGCGGGCACGAGTACGTCCTGTTCAGCTCTGACGGTGGCCGGAGCTGGGCGAAGCTCGTCTTCACTGGCCCCGGAGCGTCGTCCTCGCCCTTTGTCGCGGCAGTGGACGCTGTCGTGCTTACGGGGCCGCAGTCCCTGTGGGCTTATGGGCCTAGGGGGCTCCTTTGGCGTTCGAGCGACGGAGGTCGAAGCTGGTCGGCATCCCGCCCCCTCTTGCCCTTGGTGCCCTGAGGAACCTGGGACGCTCGAGGCCCGAGGGTAAATTCCGACAGCGGCACCTCTCTTTGCGACGGGTTCAGCAGCTTGGTCGCCTAAGGGAGGCGAAAACCATTTTCCAAGGCGCACATTATGTTTGTTGAGCGGGCGCTCTCTGTCGCTCCCGAGCCGTCTGAGTTCGGAGTGGGTCCAGCGGGACTGGTCGAGCGTGGGTCGCACGAGATAACGGGGGATCTGCGCGCCCCGGTGGCAAGGAGCGTCGTTCCTCGCCACTGCCCCAACAAGAACTTGGTGTGGGAACCCTTGCCGGGGCCGGGACCAGTGCAACTACCTGTGCCGCTTGAGCGTTAACGGGTGCATGTGGCTTCAGTTGGCGCGACTTGCCGCCGCTATCGTGTGTACCCTTCCGTCCGCCGGTGGGACCGCGACGGCTGCGCCGTCGTCGTCAGACGTCGCTCAGCCCTTCGCCTCCGTCTTGGGGCCGGGGGGACCTGCCTCCGGCTCAGGGGAGGTGCTCGCCCTGCCGGGAGGTGTCGTGTGGGCCTATGACGGCACCCAGATCCTCCGGAGCGTTGACGAAGGCGCCCACTGGCGCGCCGTGCTGCCGACATGGGTGCAGGAGCCGACAGCGCTACAGGTCACGGGAGCGTTCTTCCTGACCGCGAGAGACGCATGGGCAGTGACCGACCACCAGTGGCCGGCACCTCCGGGCGTCACAACGGTGTGGCAAACGACCGATGGCGGCGTGACCTGGCACAAGGGCATCTCGTTCCCTGGCCTGGCCATGAGCGACGTCGGGTCGCCTCTTCAAGAGCTCGTCTTTGCTGATGCCTTGCACGGCTACGCGCTGGACTACGGCTACTCCCTGTGGGCAACCGCTGACGGGGGCAGGACCTGGGGCCAGCTCAAGGCGGCTGTCCCGCCCTGGCAGGCCGGGGACGTCCCGGCCGCCTACGGTCAGGGGTGCGGCGCCCAAGGCTTCTACTCCCTCTCGGCCGTCTCGGCCAAGGTCCTGTTCCTAACCACCGGCCTGTGCCCGGCTACCGAGCCCAGGGCATGGCGGAGCACCGACGGTGGGCTCACATGGGCCCCGGCGCGCCTCCCGGCGCCGACGGGGGGCTGGGCCGCCACCGAGGCCTGGAGCTACCCTTCTCGTCCCCACCAGGACCTGAACGGCGCAGAGGTTGTCTCGACGCGGTTCTTTGCCGGCGGGGCGGGGGTCATGGCCGTGACGACACGGCCCGGCTACCTGGTCGTGTACACCTCCGGGGACTCCGGGGCCTCGTGGCGGCAGACCTCTTCCCTGGCCACGGGCTCACTGTCGCGCCCGGCGGGCTTCGACGCCTCCTCGCCGTCGGCCTGGGAGCTGCCGGCGCCGGCCGGGCTCTACTTGACCGAGGACGGCGGACGGAAGTGGGACCTCCAGCGTTCCGGTCTCAGCCTGCCCGCCATGGCCGCCGCGAGCTTCGCTTCGGGGCCGGTCGGCATCGGGCTCACTACCACCGGTGGGGCATCAGGCGGTTTCCGGACCACCGACGACGGGAGGTCGTGGCAACCTCTCGCCTTCCCGGACAACGGTAGCGCCGGTGCCCAAGCACCCTTCAGCGCGGTCGGCTTCGTGACGCCGGCAGAGGGCTGGCTGGGCGGGGACGACGGCGTGGCCGCCACCACCGACGGGGGCCAGCACTGGGCCCGAGAGCTGTCTACGTCTTCGCCGGTGGAGGAGCTGTCTTTCGCCGACGCCGAGCACGGCTGGGCGCTTACTTCCGACCAGCTGTTCGCCACGTCCAACGGTGGGCAAAGTTGGTCTACGGTGCCGGCCGACGCGCTCGGTGCCTTTAGTGCGGTGCAGCTCGTCAGCGCATCTTTTGGTGTCGCGGTGGTGTGCGGCGTGGGCGGCACGCGTGCGCTGGCCACCTATGACCAGGGGCAGTCCTGGCAGCGCCTGCGCGTCCCGGGACCGGACGGGCTGGCTTGTGACGACACCGGCCAGCCCGCGGGTGGCGCAGCACCGCTCTGCTTCGGGACACCGCAGGTGGGCTGGGCCGTGGTCAGTGCCAGCGACGGCAAGGCCCTCATGGAGCACAGCACCGACGGGGGGCTCAGCTGGTCAGCAGTGGCCTCCTTTGAACCCACGCCCGCCCCCTTGGCATGCCAGGGGACCTCGCAGGCATGGGTCGGTTTCACCTGGATAGAGAACATGAGCATCGCCGGCGACCTGGCCGGGACGGCCGACGGCGGCCGTAGCTGGAGCATCGGCAAGTTCGGGAAGTCACCGTTCAACACGCCGCGCATGTCCGCCACGGACGGGGTGGCCACCAAGGGCCTCGGCACCGCCAAGGGCTCTGCCAGCGCGATCTGGGCACCGCCGGCCGCTCTCGCCGTCCCGGCGCCGGGCGACGTCGTCGACCTATGGGACGACTACGGCTCCGGGTGCGGAGGGCTGGGCCTCCTCACGACTCAGGACGGGGGAACGGACTGGACCGAAGCGCCGAGCTCGGGCGCGTCGCGGGGTGGGTGCCAGGGGAGCGGCCTGCCTTTCCTGGCCCAAGGTGGCCCCGGGCCTATCCCGTCAGTCTCGTTCCCCAGCCCCGAGGACGGCTTCGTGCTTGGGCCGGCCGCGCAGGCTGGCCACAGTGCCAGCAACGGGACCAGCCCCACTGCAATGGCGCTGGTCGGCACCACTGACGGCGGCCAGTCGTGGCGGCTCGTAGCGAGCTTCGCCTGATGCCCCTCTTCTGCCTTGCTCGCCGCCGACGTTGGCGGGCATTTGCCGCCAGCCTTGCCTTTGTAGCGCTGGGTTGCCTTGCGATCACCATTTCCAGCATCAGCGGCGGCGTACGTCCGCTGGCGCCGACTTCAGCAGAGGACGTGTCGTACCTGGGCCCAAC
>JBEKNX010000259.1:0-6830 GCA_049522375.1 Acidimicrobiales bacterium
GTCTGGAAGCGGTCGCCGCGCCGCACTCCCTCGGCTAGCTTCTCTACGGCCTGGGGCTGGTCGCCGGCCGGCGACCACTCCGAGACGACCTTGAAGGGGGGCACGGGCCCATGGTACCGGGGGGCCTAGCGGTCGGCGACCAGGTCGCGGCGGGCCTAGGTAGGTGAGCTTTGCGTGCGTAGCCAGGCCCACAGCACATCAACGGCGCCCTCGAGCTCGGCCCGGGTGCCCTCGTTGACGAGCGTGCGGTCTGCCACCTGGCGCCGCTGTAGGGCGGTGGGTTGCGCCGCCATCCGGGCGCGGGCGTCGTCTTCGGTCATGCCCCGCCCGGCGGCCCGGCGCACGGCGATGTCAGGCGGGGTCTCGACCAGCACCACCACGTCGAAGCCGTACTGGTCACGGCGTCTGGCGTCGAGCAGAGGCATCTCGACCACTATCACCGCGTCGCCGAGCTCGGCCACCCGCCGGCGTACCTCCTGGTTGACCAGGGGGTGGGTGATGGCTTCTAGGGCCGCCCTCTGGTCCGGGTCGGCGAAGACGACCTCGGCCAGGGCCTGGCGGTCGATCGACCCGTCCGGCCGGCGCACACCCGGGCCGAAGTGCTCGAGCACGGCCTGGGCCCCGGCGCCGCCAGGGGCGAGCACATCACGTGCCACCTGGTCGGCGTCTATGACCGCGGCGCCCCGGGCGGCCAGGGCCCTGCCCACCGTCGATTTCCCGCTTCCCAGCGACCCGCTGAGGCCGACCAGTAGCACGCCGTAAACCTACTCACCGTGCCCGGAAGTCGGGCGCCGGCTCTGGGATAATGGAGAGCAGACTGATAATGAAGAGCAGGGAAAGGGCAGCAGGCACCATGGCTCGACCAAACGGACCCAGGCTCCTAAAGGTCGTGGCCGCCGGCGCCAGTGCCCTGGTTGCCGCCGGCTTGGTGGCGGCCCTTGGCCCCGTTGCTGCGCCTGCCCTGGCCGCCGGCCGCCCGTCCCCGGGCCCCGCCGACCTGCCTTCCTGCACCATCCTGCCCGCCTGGACGATCAAGTCGGTCCTGGGTGAGGCGGCCCAGCCACCGGTCCAGGCTAATCCCGCCCCCGGCGGGACCTCCTGCACCTATGCCGTGGGGACGAACAGCCTGGGCGTCCAGGTCACGTTCCTGCAGGTGCCGTGGTCGGCGTTCGAAACGGTCGAGCAGGACTACTTGAAGGGGGGCGCCACCAAGGTCTACGACGTCGGCCAGGCCGCGTTCGCCGTCGCCTCCGGCGACACGACCTACGAGAACCTCTTCTTCTACGGCGGTGGTTACAACATGGGCATCACCGCCGAGGCGCCTTTGCCGAAACTAGTCGACCTGGCCAAGGCCGTCTTGACCAGGCTTCAAGGGGCTTGACCAGGCTTCAAGGGGCTCCCGCCCGCTCTGGGGGCAGCTCAGCTGGCGGGAGCCGTCCCCCCGCCGGCGCCAGCATCCGGCGTCGTGACCTGGGCGGGGGCGCCGGCCGTCGTGCCCGTGACGACCTCGTCGACTTCGACTTCGGCGTTGCCGGCGGCGTCCACCTCTTCCACGACGTCCAGGACATCGGGCTCGCCGGCCGCGTCCTGGCCGAACTCGACGATCTCGGTGACTTCGGGCTCAGCGGCCAGTCCAACACCGGCCGAGGCGCTGGGCACAGCCCCGGCCGCCCCGGTGGCCGCCGTAGCGCCGGCCTCACCTGTACCACCCGCACCTGTACCACCCGCACCTGTACCACCCCCGTCGGCGGCCTCCCCGGCCCCCGGGGTCGTGCCCACCCCGTGCGCCTGTTCCTCCAAGTAACCGGCCCAGGCCGCCTGGGCTTCCGACTCGGGTTCGAAGGGCGTGTAGCCGGCCCCGATGTAGTTGCCGTGCTCGTCGTAGGCGTGCTCGCCGAAGGCCTCCCGGTACTCGGCGGCGACCTCGCCCCCTTCGGCGGCCTGTTTGATCGATAGGCTTATGCGCCGGCGGGCCAGGTCGATGTCGATGATCTTCACCCAAAGCTCCTCGCCCGGGGAAACGACCTGGTCGGGCTGGTCGACGTGGTGCACCGCCATCTCGGAGATGTGCACCAGGCCCTCTATGCCGTCGCCCACCTGGACGAAGGCACCGAAGGGCACCAGCTTGGTGACCCGGCCGTAAACCAGCTCGCCCACCCGGTGGGCGTTGGCGAACTCCTGCCACGGGTCGGCCTGCGTGGCCTTGAGGGACAGGCTGATGCGCTCGCGGTCGAGGTCCACGTCCAGCACCCGGACCGTGACCTGGTCGCCCACGGCCACGATCTGGCCCGGGTGGTCGACGTGCTTCCAGGAGAGCTCGGAAACATGGATCAGGCCGTCCATGCCGCCGAGATCGACGAAGGCGCCGAAATTGACGACGGAGGAAACGACACCCTTTCTGACCTCGCCCGGCTTCAGGTTGGTCAGGAACTCGTCGCGCTGGCTGCGCTGGGCCTCTTCCAGGTAGGCCCGGCGTGAAAGCACCACGTTGTTGCGGTTCTTGTCCAGCTCGATGATCTTCGCCTCGAGTTCGCGCCCGACATAGGGCTGGAGGTCGCGCACCCGGCGCAGCTCCACCAAGGAGGCCGGGAGGAAACCCCGCAGCCCGATGTCCAGGATCAGGCCGCCCTTGACCACCTCGATGGCGGGGCCCCGGACGGTGCCGTTGCGTTCCTTCACGGCCTCGATGGTCCCCCACGCCCGCTCGTACTGCGCCCGCTTCTTGGACAGCACCAGGCGGCCCTCTTTGTCCTCTTTTTGCAGGACCAGAGCCTCGATCTTGTCGCCCATTTTGACCACGTCGTGGGGGTCGACGTCATGGCGGATGGACAGTTCCCGGGCCGGGATCACGCCCTCGGACTTGAACCCTATGTCCAGCAGGACCTCGTCCTTGTCGACCTTGACGACCGTGCCGGACACGATGTCGCCGTCGTCGAACTCCACGATCGTCCCGGCGATGGCGTCTTCGAAGGAGGTACCGCCGAGGTCGTCGGAAACGACCTGACGAGGCGTGTACGCACCGGTCTCGTCGAAAGTGCCCATTTCGGTCGAACCACCCTCGTTGGCAGCTCCAGAGGCACTCGTCGGCGGGGTTAACTCGGACATAGGATCAGGACTTCCTTGAATTGGGATCGGTAGCGCCAATGAGGCTATAGCGCCTCAGATGCTACACCTTTGCCCCCGGCGGCTCTTCGCGCCCCTCCGGTTCGTCTACCAGGGCGAACGGCACAGCTGGCGCCCCGGTGCGCCCCGTCGTCATGGGCAAGCCGGCCCCCGCGACCACCGGCGGCGGCGGCCGCTGGGCAAGGGTGCCGGGGAACCGCCCCGATTGTCCTAGCGTTAGCAGAATTGTGAACAAAAAACGGCCAATGGCCCCGTTTGTCGCCCTATTGGGCGTGACGGTGCTGGTGGGGGCGTGCGGCAGCACGGGTGGTGACGCAGCCAACAGCGCGGCCACGACCTCCACCTCGGCGCCGGCCGCGGCCGCGGCCACGACGTTGCCGACGACGACGGTCCCGGCGACCACGACCGTACCGGCCGGGGGGTCGGTGCCCAGCGGCTTCGACCCGGTGTCGTTCACGGCCGTTTCCCCGAGCGACTACTGGCTGCTGGGGGACGCCCCGTGCACCAACCCGGTATGCACGTCCATCGTGCGGACCACCGACGGGGGGTCGCATTTCGTCGGCATCCCGGCCCCGAGTTCCCCGGTCGTCGAGGCAACGGGTTCCTCGACGGGCATAAATACCCTGCGCTTTGCTGATGACCTCGACGGGTACGCCTTCGCCACGGGCCTGGGCGGCGAGCTCTGGGACACCCATGACGGCGGCGGGCAGTGGCGGCAGCCCGGTTTCCTCACCGGCCGTGAGCTCCTCGGGTTCGGTACCGGCGACGGCTACGCGTTCGCCCTGGTCGGCTCGTGCCAGAGCGACAGCTGCTCGGCCGTCACCCTCCAACGTTCGCCCGTCTCGTCGGAGCAATGGTCGGCCATCACCGTCCCGGTGCCGGCGGGCACGGACCAGGTGGCGTCCATGACCGTGCACGGCAGCGACCTTTGGTTCTCGGTCACCACCTCGGCCAGCCAGGCCAACCAGCTCCTGGTGGCGGGCAGCGGTGCCGGCGCCCAGTTCCACACCTACCCGAGCCCCTGTTTCGCCGGGCTCGGGGGCAGTATCGAGGCGTCGTCATCGGACGTGCTGTGGGCGATGTGCCCGACCGGGATGATGGCCGAGGCGTTCCGCTCGACCGACGGTGGCTCGCAGTGGAAGGCGCTGTCCGCCGGCGAACTGGAGAACTCGGCCCTTCTGGCCCCGGCCAACGACACCACGGCCGTTATCCAGCCGGCCGAGCAGGGCGAGCTGTTGCGGACCGACGATGGGGGTGCCACCTGGCCGCCGGTCGCCTCCGCCGGCGCCAGCGGCTCATGGTGGTCGTGGATCGGCTTCACCGATGCCAGCACCGGGTCCGGCCTAGAGCAGAGCGACGCCCCGGCCAACTGGCCCTGGCCCAACGGCCCGTACCCGGAGCAGCTCTGGCGCACCGCCGACGGCGGCGCCACCTGGTCCGGACCGGTGACGATCAGCGGCTGACGGGCCCGTCACCACGGGCTCAGGACCACCACTGCGGACCTTGCCCAAACGTATGTTCGGCTGGTAGCCTGGTAACCCTATGTCGGACAGGCTCATCGTCCGGGGAGCTCGGGAGCACAACCTGCGTGACGTCTCTATCGACCTGCCCCGGGACCAGCTGATCGTCTTCACCGGGCTGTCGGGTTCGGGGAAGAGCAGCCTGGCTTTCGACACCATCTACGCCGAAGGGCAGAGGCGTTACGTCGAGTCTCTGTCGGCTTACGCCCGCCAGTTCCTCGGCCAGATGGACAAGCCCGACGTCGATTTCATCGAAGGCCTGTCGCCGGCGATATCCATCGACCAGAAGTCGGCCTCGCGCAACCCCCGCAGCACGGTGGGCACCATCACCGAGATTTACGACTACCTGCGGCTGCTTTATGCCCGGGTCGGCATCCCCCATTGCCCCCGGGACGGGAGCCTGGTCTCCCGCCAGACGCCCCAGCAGATAGTGGACCGGGTCCTGACCCTGCCCGAGGGCACGCGGTTCCAGGTGCTGGCCCCCGTCGTGCGGGGACGCAAGGGCGAGTACGAGAGCCTCGTCCAGGAGCTGGCCGGCCAGGGTTTTGCCCGCGCCCGCGTCGACGGCACCGTGTACGAGCTGGCCGAGCTGCCCAAGTTGGCCCGCTACGAGGCTCACACCATCGAGGTCGTGGTCGACCGGCTCGTCCTGCGCCCCGGCATCGAGCGCCGGTTGACGGACTCCCTGGAAACCGCGCTCAAGCTGGCCGACGGCGTGGCGGAAGTGCAGATAGTCCCGCGCCAAGGGACCGGGGACGGGGACGGCGTGGGGCGTACCGCGGGCGCATCGGCCGCGGGCGCACCGGCCGGGGGCGGGGCGGCAGAAAACGGGGCGCCGGAGGGGGAGGCCTCAGCCCGGGTGGGCCGGGGCCGGAGGCCCGAAGGGGGCGAGGACGCTCCCGGCACCGGCGCCGAAGCCGAAGAGGACGGGCCCGGCGGCGGCCTACCCGAAACCCTGACTTTCTCCCAACACCTCGCCTGCCCGGTGTGCGGCACCTCTTACGAGGAGCTGGCCCCGCGCAATTTCTCCTTCAACTCCCCCTACGGCGCCTGCACCCGCTGCGACGGGCTCGGGACCCGTTACGAGGTGGACCCTGAGCTGGTCGTCCCGGACCCCGACCTGTCGATCGACGAAGGTGCCGTGGCGCCCTGGGCGGGTGCGCGCAGCGAGTACTTCGGGCGCCTCCTCCAGGGGGTGGCGGAGACGTTCGCCATACCCACTGACGTGCCGTGGCGGAAGCTGAAAAAGCAAGACCAGAAGGTGGTCCTCTACGGTTCGGGCTCGAGCCAGGTGCACCTGCACTACAAGAACCGCTTCGGCCGGACGCGCTCCTACTACACCAATTACGAAGGCGTTGTCACCTATTTGCAAAGGCGCCACGCCGAGGCCGAGTCGGACAGCATGCGCGAGCAGATAGAGGGCTACATGCGCTTGGTGCCCTGCAGCGAATGCGGGGGGGCGCGGCTGAAGCCCGCCAGTCTCGCCGTCACCATCGGGGGGCGGAGCATTTTCGAGGTGTGCGACCTATCCATCCGGGAAGCGACGACGTTCGTCGAGAAACTGAAGCTTTCCGAGCGCGACCACCTCATAGCCGACCGGGTCCTGCGGGAAGTCCGGGCGCGGTTGCAGTTCCTGGTCGACGTCGGCCTCGATTACCTCTCCCTCAACCGCAACGCCGGCACCCTGGCCGGCGGAGAGGCGCAGCGCATCCGGCTGGCCTCCCAGATCGGTAGCGGCCTGGTGGGCGTGCTCTACGTCCTGGACGAGCCCTCGATCGGCCTGCACCAGCGGGACAACCGCAAACTGATCGACACCCTTCTGCGCCTGCGCGACCTAGGCAACACCGTCATCGTCGTTGAGCACGACGAAGAGACCATCCGCACCGCCGACCACGTGGTCGACATCGGCCCCGGGGCGGGCGAGCACGGCGGCCAGATCGTTGTCTCAGGGACTGTCAAGGAACTGTTGCGCAACAAGGCTTCTTTGACGGGCCAGTACCTTTCCGGCAAGCGCTTCGTGCCCGTGCCCGCCCGGCGCCGCGAGCCCCAGGGCTGGCTCGTGGTGCGCGGCGCCAAGGAGCACAACCTGCGTGAGCTGGACGCCGAGTTCCCCGTGGGCTGCCTGGTGGTCGTGACCGGGGTATCCGGTTCGGGTAAGTCCACGTTGGTCAACGACATATTGCTGCG
>JBEKNX010000260.1:0-6824 GCA_049522375.1 Acidimicrobiales bacterium
ACCATTGTTAGTGGTAGAGAGAATGCACGGAATCGATAGTAGCTTAGGGCGGTAGGGGCTAGGCTCGCTGGCCAAACGCTAACGCCAAACCGCTCCATGCGACGTGCCGACTAGCCAGAGTGGTAGCCTCCACCCCGCAGCTACGAGTGCCGTGGCTGACTAGGCAAAGCCTTCCTGAGATCGTGCGTGTCTCGTCGGAGCAACGATACGCCCCCAGGTCGTTGTGTGAAGTGGTCCGGGGGGACGGCCCATCAGTGAACCGGCCGTAGCGGCGAGCCTGATCGTCCGAAAGAAACTCCACGGGCATGATCAGGCTCTAGCACAGAGCGGCCCTGACGCCTCCGCCTCAACCGCGTCGCGGGAACCGTTCCATTACTTGTCAGACCCCGGACCTCGCCGACCAGCGCCTGTGGTGCCCGGACGGCACCGACATGCGCCCTGGTCCGACCAACACCGAGCGGATCGTGGCCCACTGGGACGAGCTACTGCGCCTCGGGGCGTCGATCCACGAAGGCATCGTGCCCCGTCGCTGATCTTGACCAAGCTCCAGGCCTACCCCCGCCAAGATGCCCTCGCCGCCGCCCTGCAGGACTATGGCCGGCTGGTCAAGACATTGTTCGTCCTCCGCTACCTCCAGCGCCCCGAGCTGCGCAAACGGGTCGGAGGCCAGCTTAACAAGGGCGAGTCCCTACAGAGCTTGCGCGCGACACGGTTCATTTCGCTCATCACGGCGACGTCCGGCACCGCCAGCTCGCCGACCAGGCCCCGTGCCTCAGCCTCGTCGTCAAGTGCGTCGCCGCATTCAACGCCGACCTCTTGGGCAAGACTGTCGACCAACTTCGGGACGCCGGGTTCGACATCACCGCCTCGCTCATCGCGCATCTCGGGCCGACAATGACCCAGCACTTGAACGTCCACGGCCGCTACTACTTCGACCTCACCAGCACATCGAAGGCGCTACGCCCAGCACCTCGACTTTCCACGGACGGCCGGAAGCGACAACCACGGCCCCCCGATGCTCGCCGAGCCTTCGCGTTGGTTTCCAGTCCGCTTATGCCGCTACCCCACCACCGGCTACGGCCCAATGTGGCAAGCTGATCCCCCATCGCGAGATGGAGGAGCCGAACGTGAGACGGTCAAACCCGCCGGTCGCCGCAATAGTGATGACGACCATCTTGTTGGTGCCCGCAGGCCTCGCTGGCAGCGTGTCAGCCCAGACGACCCTGAACGCCGGGGCAAGCCCTTCGGCCGTCGCCAGTGCAAGCATCGGCGTCAGCTCGGCTTCAGCCGGGGCTACGGAGGTGACCTACTCGGTCACGTTCCTGTCGCCGCGCCCACTGGTCCAGAGCACATCCACCATCAGCCTTGTCCTGCCCGTCCACGCCTCTTTAGCCGCGCCCAGCTGCGACAGCGACTGGGTGATAGACGACGCCACCCAACTTGGCAGCTGCGGCAACCTGTCGGTCACCGGGCAAAGGCTTACCATCAAAAGCCCCGTTGCTATAAGTGCCGGCGACGTGGTCACGGTACGGCTCAACGGGGTGGCGAACCCGTCGGCCCCCGGGCTAGAGAAGCTGTCTGTTTCGACCTCGTCGGACCCGGCGCCGGTACACCTCTACTTTGGGGTCAACCCTGTCACTTCGGTGACCCATGCAAGCTTGCAGCTGAGCTCGGACTCGGCCTCCGCCATCCGGGCCACCTACTCCCTCACCTTCCAGTCACCGGACCGCTTCGAGGCCGCCGATAACCAAAGGCCGTCGATAACCATAAAGGCGCCCCTCGGGACTGTCTTCCCGCCTGAGACTTGCGGGGCGTACGAGTTCATCGACGACACTCAATTGCCCCAAGGGGGCTGCGCACCGACCGTTTTGCTAAGCAAAGCGGGGTCAACTGTGACCCTCGTCCCGCCCACCACGGGGCCCGACGACGTTGTCAGCGTCGTCATCCGAGGGGTGACCAATTCCCCTAATGCGGGGCTGCATACACTGCTCCTGTCCACCTCGGCCGATCCAAAGGTGGTCCCGGTCCCCTACTCACTGGTCCCAATGAAGGGCGTGGCCCACCCGTTCCTGCAGAAGAGCTCATATGCCGCGTCAGCCAAGGGCGTGACCTGGTCGGTTGGCTTCAGTTCACCAGATAGGCTCATCGGTTTCAGCTCAGCGACGGGGGACTCAGCTGTCACCCTGGCGGCACCGGCGGGCACCGTGTTCCCTCCCTTTACCGGTTGCAACAACACCTACTTGTTTGTTGACCCGATCGATGGCGTCGACCACTGCGTGGGCAGTGCCCACGTCAGCGCCGGAGGTTCAGAGTTGGTGGTGCAACCACTGGAGGGCGTAACCACCCCGGGCGCCGTGGTGGCGCTGGTCGTCGCGGGCGTGACAAATTCGGGTGGTGGCGGACAGCTCCAAGTTTGGACTACGTCAGACCCGTCGCATGTCGCTTTGCCCACAACGCGGCCGACCCTCCCACCCGCCGGCGTACAGCTCGACTCGACCTCGGCGAGGGCGATGATGGTGACTTACGCGGCCTCCTTTGTGTTAAAGGGCACCTTCAACCCCGCCAACTGCCCTTCGGGAGGCTCGAAGATCACTTTGACCGGCCCACCAGGCACGACCTTCCCTGCCAGCGGCTACATGTTTTACGACTTGGCTAATGGCTCCTCGTCGGGTGCCGCCGCATGCCCGCCGAGCGGTACTACCTACACCCCGGGGAATACAGTACCCCTGGCGACGACCATCGCCTCGGGCGCCGTGACCGCCAAACCCGGTGATTATTTGGCGGTCGTCGCCACCGCCGTCAGTAACACCTCTTCCTCCGGGCCGCACAACCTGGGCCTCGTCACCTCGACAGGGACCGCTGCGGCACCGAAATTCGTCCTCACCCCGCCTCGGCACCCAAGTTCACCTCTCCTCACGGTGCTGTCTGACGCCGCTGGTGCTGCCGGGGTACATTACGCCGTAACGTTCGTAACCAGTGGGGGCCTTCTACCAGGTGCTTCGTCTATCGGGCTGTCCATGCCGGGTATCGCCTGGGGCCCGGGGAGCGGCAACCATGACGCGTGGAGTGTGTACGACGACACCACCGGGTTGGAAGGCGGCGGCTTTGCGTCCTATGGTGGGAACCCGCCTGACCCTAACGCGGCGCGCAACCCGGGGCCGGCCGTGGTCGACCCGAGCACCGGTGACGGGTTCCGCGCCGCCGCTGGCGACGTCGTGACCGTCACGGCCGACGGTGTGTACAGCCCCACCGCCGGTGGGCCCCACAACTTGACGCTGTTCACCAGTGCTGACCCGGTCAGTGTGAAGTTGCCCTTGCTGCTACGTGCGCCAACGTCTGCCCGCCTCCCGGTGCTGGATCTCACCCCCGCTCAGGCCGGCGCCAAAAATGCGACCTTTGCCCTCACATTCGTGTCACGCGGCGGCCTCACACCGGGGTGGTCCACGATCCCCATGGGCTTTCCTGGGGTCACGTGGGCTCCCGGTGTGGGCGATGGCGACGGGTTCGCCGTATATGACGATTCCACTCATCTCAACGGTGGCGGCTATGGGACTGTCAACGGCAAAGGCAACTTCAACCCACAATCGGGTCAGGCTGTGGCCATGCCAAGTACTGGGGACGGTTTTTATGGTTCGCCCGGCGACACCATCACTGTCGTGGTCAAGCCCGTAGTAAACCCACCGGGCACCGGGCTTCACGCCGTCTCGTTCGCCGCCTCCACGGACCCGGTTGCGACCAGTGCAACTGCTGTGCTCAAGTGAGCAGGATGATGGCGGCCCAATAGCCCACCAAGGCGCCCGTGCTGGTCCAGGAAAAAGCGAGCCCGGCGCCAACGGTGAGGGGGGTCCTCGAGACGAAACCGGGCGTCCGTTTCATGCGCGGCGTTGGTCGCGGCACTGGCTGCCGGGGTGGCGGCGAGCTCTAACGTTTCGGCCCAATGGCCGGGCCCGGCCCCTACCGGGCCCAGGACCCATTTCCGGGTAGCAGCATTAGCGGACTGGAAAACACCGGTGCTGTGACGTTCTCCCTAGTCACGACCGGTCCTGAAGCGTCGATACCCCCGTTGTCTGACCCAGCCTGACTCTCTGACGGGCACGACGTGGAGAGCGCCAGTTGCCCATCTTTTCTTGCTGACAGGCCACTCGAGGTCATCCTGGCGTGAGCCCGGCGGGGACGGTGGGGTCGCCACCGCGACCGGCGGCTCTCGCGGTTGTGTCCTGGCTCAATGGTCCTCATCGGCGACCCGGCCCTGCACGCAGCTCTGTACCCGGAGACCGTACGCCGTGCCTGCATCCTGGCCTCCCCCCATTGGGTAGGCGCCGCCGTTTCAGCCGACCAAGGCGACCAAAACCGCTTCTACGCCGAGGTGGCTCGCCGGCTCGACCTGTCGGAGTACCGTCCCTGCGCCATTGGAGACCCCCCCGTCCGCTGGGTCGCTCGGGAGGTCCGGCTGGCCTTTGCCGAAGTGTCACCAGGTTGCCGGTCCAACGTCTGGGTCAGCTGAGAATGGCGTTCTGACGTGGTTCCACTCCGACAGGTCCAAGTGGCGCACGACTCACGTAGAGTGGCGAACCTCGACGCCGGGCAGGACCAAAGAACCCGTCTCGATATGGCTTCTGAGTAGGCCTTGTCGAAGGTGAGGGACCGCGCTCCATAACCGGTGGATCTCTGCGTGGAACGTCGGTCGCCCAGGCGCTTTCGTTGGTCAGCTGCCAGGCGCCCAGAACTTGAAGCGCAACTGGGTCGAAGCTCACGGGGGTTCCCGACGCCTGGATAGCGCGCAGCGCGCCCACAGGTGGCTGAAGGGACGAGAAGATCGCCCATTCACCGTCGCGCGTCAGGATGCGGATGCCTTGCGTCATGAAAGTCTCGCCAACGGCCTCGACCCTTGCGATCTCGTCGTAGCGCGCCTGCCAAGTTGTCACGAGGAACTTCAACAACGAGGTGTTCGGCCCGAGATGGATGCCAAGAGCCGCGACAATCGCCACTTGACGAGCTGCCAGCGGCGGCCGGCCCGCCCCTGCTACCCGCGCCCCGCTCCTTGTCACCTCGACCTAACGGGCCAGATAGGCCCGTTGACAAGACGGAGCCTCTCGGGAAAGATCTCTGCCACGCACGAAGCCAGTGGAGAGAAAGGACCCTGACCATGACCACACTACGTCGGCACCGGCTCGTCCCCGCAGGCTGGGCGATCGTGCTTGCTGGCGGGACCGCCGTCTCACTTGCGGCCGCTGGCGCGCCCCTGGCCGCGGCGTCGACGGCTTCCACGTCCGCTCAGTGGACAACACTGGCCCTGGCCCTGCCGGCCGGTGCCGCCAGCAATCCCCGTACCACCTTCGGCGACGTCACCTGCCCGGGAAGCACCACGTGCTTCGCCGTGGGCGAGTATTTACGGGCGGATGGGGTCGCTGCCGGTTTGATCGCGGCCCGCCAGGGCGCGACCTGGTCGGCTTACAGGGCCCCCGTCCCTGCTGGTGTGCCCGGGTCGGACGGGGTGGGGCTCTCTTCGGTAGCCTGCGCCGACCCCACCCACTGTGTGGCCATAGGCAGCTATAACGACCCGGCGACGCGCAAGGGCGGGGTCATGCTCATCAGCGGTTCAGGCTCGTCCTGGACGGCCGTCCCGGCCCCGCTCCCCGCCGGGGCCCCCAACCCGGGCACGTCGGTCCAGCTGAACGGTCTTACCTGCGCCTCGACCTCATCCTGCGTTGCCGTGGGCTACTACTACCCGAGCGGTGCGACAACGCCCGACGACCACGGCCTGGTCCTGTCCGGTTACGGCCGCGTGTGGCGGGCGACCAGCGCGCCCATGCCGCCGCAAAGCTCGGACCCGCCGGCCATAAGCCTGCAAGTCGCCACCTGCCCGACGTCCCGGCAGTGCCTGGTGTTCGGCCAATATGCAGAGGCCGGTCATCCAGGTACGTCGCCGGCCATGGTCCTGTCCGGGTTTGGCGGCGCCTGGACGGTGAAGACGCTGCCGCTCCTGTCCGGCCCCGGCGTTTCCTCGAGCTACACCGATATGCACTTCTACTCGGCCGTGTGCAAGACCGCTACGTCTTGCCTTGCCGTCGGCGACGACCAGGGCTCTGACACCGAGGGCTTCATTTATTCGCTGTCCGGCTCGACCTGGAGCGTGCGGGAGGCGGCCCTCCCGACGGGGAGCTCGCTCGCCCAAGCAGGCCAGACGGTCCTATTCAGCGGCCTCGCGTGCCCCTCGTCCACATGCCTCGCGGCAGGGAACTACAACGGGGCCGAGCCGGGCACGGGCTTCATCTCCCAGGGGTCGGCCCTCAGCTGGACATCGTCGGCCATATCGCCGCCGAAGAGCGCGTACCCGAAGAGCGCGTTCAGCCTCGCCGGGTTGGCCTGCGAGTCTGCGTCTTTCTGTGTGGTGACAGGCATGTACGCGACCGCCGACCGGGCTGGCGCCACTGCCTTTGTTACGGGCTCGGGGGCCTCCTGGCATGTGTCTGTAGCCCCGTCCCCCCCGGCGGACGGGGCTAAGTACGCTGACGTAAACCTTTTCGAGGTGGCCTGCTCGTCAAGTTCGTGCGTCGCCGTGGGCGACTACTTCACGGGTGCGGGAAGCGAGGCCGCCGACGAACCAGTCGTCGACACACTCTCCTGATGTACCGCCGCCCGGCCTGGACCACCAAGGCCTCGCCCCGCCGGGCGCTAGCCCTCGGGCGCATGAGGGAACGGACCACCAAGGCGTCCGGGTGCAGCTGAAAACCGGGTCTCCTGACCTATCCGTGGGTCGATTTATAGGTTCTGGAACCGCAAGGGTTTACTGGAGCCGGCTGGTCCGCGACATTGCCGCGATT
>JBEKNX010000261.1:0-6822 GCA_049522375.1 Acidimicrobiales bacterium
GCGTTCCGCACGCCGTTCTTCCTCCCGGATCTGGACCTTCGAACAGCCCAGAACTCTAGAAGGGGGGCGGCGTGTGCTCGCGGACGGTCTGTTCAGGCACCCACGGATGTGTCAGTAGAGCCTGAAAGTGCTCGTGTGGGCGGACGACGCCGGGACGGTGTGGATGAGCTACCTGGCGGCCGAGTGGTTGACGGGCCGCCACAGCATCGCCGCCGAGCTGACCAAACCCCTGGCGGCGCCTGACGGACTGACAAGCCGCGTCGCTCAGGTCTGAGGCGCTCGCCAGCACGGTGTTGAGACGCGTCCTCGC
The DNA here is from genome assembly GCA_049522375.1 of Acidimicrobiales bacterium. GTDB lineage: Bacteria > Actinomycetota > Acidimicrobiia > Acidimicrobiales > Palsa-688 > Fen-671. The sequence goes on from JBEKNX010000261.1 coordinate 311, forward strand.
CCCGACGAAGGAGGGGTAGCGGCCAACCAGAGGATGGCTGAGCGGGCCCGTTCTCGGCACGATGAGACGGTTGACCTTGACGCTTCCTTTCTGCTTCAAGTCCCTTCCCGTTGAGGGACCATGAGAAGCATCAAGGACTACTACTGGCATATCGGTAAATCTGTAATATTGCCGCTTCACCTAGATAATCCTGGTGCTGGTCCGGGGTTTAGTTCCCCGACGAGGCGATGGCACTGAGGCGGGTGGCGGAGGGCGAAAGTGACCTCGAACTTGTCCACACGAGCATCACCAATTAGCCGCACGGCGCGCAAGAACTCGTGAGATAACCGTAGCGCGGGGGCGGACCGGCCCGAGAACGAGGAGGGACCACAATGCACAAGAGCCTTGCCGAGGCGGTGCTCTCGGCTGGCAAAGTTCGGCGACCCGTGGTTGGCCGCGCCTTGATCATGGCCGTCGTCTTGGCCGGGTCGGGGTGGGCCGCCTAAACGGGGCCGAGGCATCCGGCTCTCCCGTACCGACGCTGCGAGCGAGCGCCAACGAGCTAACGGTCTACGACGCCACCACCGGGGTCACCTGGCTCGCCGATGCCAACTTGGCAGCCAGCAACCGCTTCGGCCTCCCGGTCTGCGAACCGGCCGGCACCCAACCGCGCGTCAACCCAAGCGGTTCGATGAGTTATCAGTCCCTTGTCGCCTGGATCCATGCGATGAGGGCCGCCGACTACCCGAGCCACGCCGACTGGCAGCTCCCGACCACGCCGAACGCAGAACCGCGCAGCAGTACGGCCTGCCCGCGCATAGGGCCGAAGCCGTACCGGAACCAGTTCGGCTTCAATTGCGCTGACAACGGGTTGGGCTCGCCCTTCTACAATGACTTGGGCCTCAGGGCCCCGAACTCGGCCGTCCCCGTGCCGAGCAACAAGGTCGGACCGTTCACCAATTTCCAGCCTTATCTCTGGTCGAGGACACCCGGTGCGGGCGGCCATGCCAGTTTCTCCTTCGGCAATGGCTTCAAAGGTGCAAATACCGACCACAATTTCTTGTACGTGCTGGCGATACTGCCGGGCAAGATCCCGGGGACGCCGCCCGCCACTGGCAATTGGTTGGAAGTGAACGACCTGCACGGGCGAGCTCTCGGGCGTGAGCGGCGCCGGCACCAAAGCCCGTTCGAGGGCACGTGGCGAGCGCCGATCATCACGCAGCCATCAAGACCAGCCCACATCTTCCTCACACCACGGGGCGAAGATCAGCTCATGAACCTAAACCCCACCAAAGCAACAGTGATCGGCCTAATTGCGGCGGCCGCCATGGTCCCCGCCTTCGCCCCCGCGGTACAGGCCCAAACCGTGCTGACCCCCAGCCCCGCCCAGTTCCAGCGTGCCCAGGAGGCTCTGGAGCACCAGATCATCGCCCGTCAGGTCCAACTGGTCCTGCTCGGGACCGAAGTCGCCAACGCCGCCAACGTCACCACCTCGGACCGCTCCGCGCTGGTCAGCATCATCACCGACGAACAGAGCGCCCTCGCCACCGACGCCACCAATGCCGCCGCCGCCACCACCGACGCCGAGCTGGCCAGCGTACGCAGCGCCGTTATCGGCGACGAGAGGGTCTACGCCGTGGTCACCGGCCAGGTCGGCCTGGTAGTGGCGGCCGATAACGAGACCGTCACCGAAGCTGGCTACACCGCCCTCATCACCGAGCTCACCCCGTTCGTCACCGAGCTGGGCTCGGCGCACGCTACTGCGTTGCTCTCCGACGTCACCTCTCAGGTAACCGCAGCCACGGCCCTCACCGGCCCTGTCTCCGCTGACGCCCTTGCCCTGACCCCGGCCGGCTACCCCGGCAATGCCAGCCAGATCAAGACCTGGACCTTCCAAACAGGCCAAGCGGGCCACGACCTGGGGGTAGCCAAGAACGACATCAAAGCGATCGAAGACGTCGCGCTGGGCCTGCACAGGCTCCCTATCGCCCACAGGATCTAAGACCATCCACGACCGCGTTGCCCCTGACGCCCCGAGCACGATAACGATGCCCCTCACCGGTCCCGGCGGGGGGCATCTTGGTGTGGCCGCTTGCGCCGGGGCATATTGTGGCATCGTGAACGCCCGGCGGGCCAGTCCTGCCGGCAGCCACTGTCCCTCAGTTCGGCGTGGCCGCGGCGACGGATCTCATACGCAGCAAGCCGGCGACGCGGGCAGCCGTGGCCCCGGCGTCGATTATGCAATTGCGTATGGGCTTTACGCCGCTGGCGCAACCGGCGATGAAGACACCCTCCCTGGTGGAGTCGTGAGGGTAGCGGAACCACTCCTTGCTGGCGAAGAAACCGTCGGGCGCCAGGCGCAGGTCGAGGATGCGGGCCAGGTAGCCCAGGTCGGCGCACGGCCGCATGCCGGTGGAGAGCGAGACCATGTCGAAGCTACTGGAAAAGATCTTCTGCAGCAGGGTGTTCTCGGCCCGGACCACGATGTCCCCGCCCGGCAGTTCCTTGCAGCCCGAGACGCGGCCCCGAACGTAGCGGATCCCCCTGTCCTGGGCCAGGGAGTACATTTCCTCGAACCCGCGGTCGTAGGTCCGGACGTCCATATAGAAGCACGTAACCTCCGCGTTCGGGTTGCGTTCGTGGACGGTGAGCGCCTGCTTGGTGCTGTACGAGCAACAGATTCGCGAACAAAACGGGGCCCCGATCCGTCGGTTACGGGAACCGACGCAGAAGACGATCGCCAGCCGCTCGACCAGTTTGCCGTCCGAAGGCCTGCGGGGCGCTCCCCCGCTCGGGCTCCGGGGGTTGAGGGCCCATTCGAGCTCGGGCGCGGTCACCACGTTGGCATAGCGTCCGTAGCCGTACTCCTCGAGGTCCGACGGGTCGAACGGCTCGAACCCGGTGGCGACGACGATGGCACCGACCAGCCGGGTGGTGCCGTCGCTGAAAGTGGCCCGGAACTCCGGGAAATCCCCCTCCACGGCGACGAGCGTGGTCCCCAGCCGGACCTCGACGCCAGCGTGGGCCCGCATGTCGGTCTCCAGCTCGTTGGTGAACTCCTGGCCGTCGTTGAACCCGTCGTCGTCGAAAAACGGGAACGTCCGCGACAGGCTGGAGGCGCGGCCCCCAAGTTGCGATGTTTTCTCCACTAGGAGGGAGCCGTGGCCGAGTTCGCCCAGGGCGGTGGCGACGTGCATGCCGGTCACACCACCCCCTAAGACGAGGACAGGGTTGGTCATTTCGCGCTCCCCTGGGCCGCGCCGGCCATGGCTACCGGTTGGCCGGCGTGGTTGAGGCTCAACGGCCTTGAGGTACATGGGATACCGATGCGCCCGAGCAGCGGCTCCAACGGCACGCTATGGCCCTGGATGCCGATGGCGTCGTAGGGGTCCCAGCCGAGCAACAAGCCTGCCAGCTGCGCGTAATTGAGGACAGGCACCTGGAAATCGGAGCCCGTCAGCTCGTTGACGCCCCATTGCTCCCGGTCCAGTACCAGGAGGCACCCGGGGCAGTTAGTGAGGATGAGGTCGGGCTTATAGGGTGCCATGCTCTCGAACTTCTTGCGGGCGCAGGCCACGGTGAACGAACGGTTCGGTCGCACCATGCACTGGCGGAAGCCCATCCCGCAGCAGTGGCGGCGTTCGGGGTAGTCCACTTCGTCGCCGCCCCATTCGCGGACCATGGCCGTGAGGACGTCGCAGTACTCCATACCGCCGACGGACTTCTGGGGGAAGAGCTTGTTGTAATGGCAGCCCACGTGGTCCACCACCTTCAACGGCCGCCCGGTGACGGCGTCCACCAAACGGTACTTCATGGCCCGGGCCAGCTCGGCCCGGTAACGGTAGATGACGTCACTGCAGTGGACGATCTCTTTGGGGACCACCAACCTTCTCCCGCAGGCGTCGGACAGCACCCGGTCGACCTTTTCGGCCAGCCCGGACTCGGTCACCAACAGCTGGCGCATCTCGTTGTGAAGAGCGAAGGACGTTACGCACACCGTGGTCAGGTTCTCGAACCCGGCTTCCGCTGCCACCGACCACAACCGAGCAACGACCAGCAAGGAGCTCTCGACGGTGAACACGTTGCCATGGGTGACTATGCCCGAACAACAGGTGTTCTTCGAACTCGGCGCCATCGCGCCCATGGCCCAGCGCCGTCCGAGCAAGTCGTACAGGCGCCCGATGAGCGGCTCGACGGAGGGGCTGAAGGTCCCCATGACACAACTGGCCGGCATGTAGTAGCCGTCCTCGGGAATGGGCTTCACATCCCGCCGGGTGGTGATGACCGGCTTGCTCCCCAGATCCATGGTGTTACCCCTCGGTGCTGACTTTTTTCAAGTAATCGTCGATGTCCAGGCCGAGCCTGGCCGCGTCGGCGGCCGCGTGTTCCTCGATCTTCTGCCACAGGACGAGCGCTCCTCCGGCCCGCACGCAGCTGCGCAGTTCGGCCAGGGTCTCCGGCGCCACCTTGCGACCGGCAAAACTACCGTCCATGTCCGGCGTGCCTCCGACCCTGACGAACTCGTTGTCGACGTCGGCCCACCAGCCGGCGTAGCGGGGGCCGAAGTCCGGGTGGGCAACAGGGTCGGGGTTGCGGAAATAGAGGCTGACGGCCCGGTTCCACAGGTTGGCGGCCCACAGCTGGCGACCGGCGTACTGTTGGCGGCCCCGCACGCTCTGGGTGTGATAACCCTTCAATTGTGCCAGTGTCCGCAGCGAACCGACCAGGTTCATAATGTCGTTGCTGTGCGGGCAGCGGGAATTGCAGGAACCGCATTGTGCGCAGTACCAGATGATGTTGGACTTCAGCAGGTCGATTATGCGCTCTTCGTCGCCCGATAGGGCCGTGTCGACGATGACCCGAGGGTCGTACTCTTCGAAGTGCTCGGCGGCCGGGCAGACCGAGGTGCACATGCCGCAGTTGAGGCAGGTGGTCAGGGCGTGCCGGGCCACGATATGGTTCTCCAGCCACCACGTGCACGGCTGCTCTGCCGCCTTTTGGTACCATTCTTCCCACTCGCTCTGGCCGGGCGCGCGCACCAGGGCATCGATCTCGCGCCGGTCCTTTTCCCGTTCCAGCGCGCTGGCGGCCAGCCTCTTCATGTTCGGGTAATAGCGGCCGCCGTGGCGTGGCTCGTTCTGGTCGCGCAATTTGTAATAGGCGTCTTCTAGGACGGCGTCGGGGTACTGGGCGAGCTCGGCGTGGCTCATGGTCAGCAGCTCTTCAGGGGAAGGGCCGGCCAGCTCGTCACCTCGGGTGGGAACTTCGTCCCCTGGTGCCACGCGGTCCTGGGGGCCTTCTCCCCCGAGTGCCGAGGCGCCCGGCTCGACCATCGCGGCCCGTTCTGCGGTCGCGTACTCTTCCCCCGCCAGCGCCATGACCCTGTACACGGCGTGGGCGAGCTTCGTGTAAGGGAGCGTCAATATCAGCACCAACACGATCACGAGATGGACGAAATAGACCGGGTAGGCGGCGGGCCGGACGGCGGCGGCGCGCATTGCCTCTGTCGCGGCACCTGTGACGCCGGCCAGGAAGACGTTGGAAAGAAAAGCCCAGTCGAAGAAGCCGACCCTTTCCCCCCGGCTGGCCTCGACAATGCGCAACCACAAGAAGTAGGACGTGCCTCCTATGAGCAGTGCGGCAAAGACGTTGGCCAGGATCTTGAGCGGGTTGCCCATTGACAGGGGGTACTGCTTGCCCACCACAACCAGTGCTGTCATGACGGCTGACGCCACGAGCAGCCCGGCAACCGCACCGACGATGGCACGGTGAACCCAGGACCTCATGCGGTGGTCCTGGCAACCGGCCATCTGGCGCTGGGTCACGATCTCAGGCACCGCCTTTTTCACCGACGCCCACAGCAGGGCCGGCCGCACTGACCGCAGTGACGACCCGTACCAACTTCTCCATGCTCGGGAGGCGCCCACGCCGATCGCGACCAAGGGCAGGACCGACAGGCCCGAGAAGATGGGGATGAGCACTGGGTTGGGCAACATACCGGCGTAATCGAGAGGACCGGGAGAGGGACTGAACGAGCCGCCCAGCGCCACCAGGCCGGCCAGCACCACCGCCACGATGGCGCAGACGACGAGGAACGGCACAGGCTCATCGACGGCCCGGGCCAGCGACTGCGGGCATGCGAAGCGCTCGATCGCCAGCTGCCTGAGCCTCCGCATGATGACGTCCGGCTTGGCATTGGAGGGGCACTTGGCCGTGCAGTCAGCACAGGCGTAGCACTTCCAGATCTCGGGGCCCTCGGCGGCACGGTCCTCTAGCCCGAGACGGACAAGAGTCAGTTGACGGCGGGGGAACAAAGTGTCGTCACTGGCGAGGTCACAGCTGGCTGTGCACGCACCGCACTGCAGGCACGCTTCAAGCCTGCGCATGGCGGGGGCGTGGCGCTGAGTGAAGGTGCCGCTGTGCGGAGGGACGGCCAAATCGAAAGAGCGGTCAGGCAGGACGCTGGTCCGCTTGCCGTGCAGGCGGAAACCGTAGTCAGGCGCGGTCAAAACCCTGCCGGCTTTTTTCGCCCG
>JBEKNX010000262.1:0-6788 GCA_049522375.1 Acidimicrobiales bacterium
AACAGCCTCGGCGGCACCGTGACGGCACATGGCACCACGTGTTGTCCAGCGGCGCTGACCCTCTGGTGCCGGACCCGGTGATGCGCGATCAACTCGAAACCAACGTCGCGGCGTGATGGCGCACGGTCGGTATCGGCCCGTACCGGACGGCCGCCGGCACCATCGGTCGCGCGACGGAAAATCTCATCTGCGTACTCCAGTTGAGGTGCGACGCACCTGGCAGCCGCGACGGAACGACGGATACGGCACCGCAACACGAGCCAATTTGGCGTGCACTACAACGCAGAATCGCCGCCCATATTATTTCTGAGTGCTTCGTTTAAGGCAGAAAACGACGACCGCCGAGTCGTCAAAGTCCGACAAAGGCTTTGCTCGCTGCTGCTCAAGCCGCCTGGAAGTAGACGAGCGGATGACCGTCGCGATCGAGCATGAATAGGTGGGTCACCTGGAACGAGTAGGCGGAAGGTCCCTCGACCACGACCTCGGAGTCATCGACCAACGCCGGTCCGCACGCGTTGGCGACTACCGGCGCGAAAGTGTCGGCCGTCGCGGGGCCCTCGGACTCGACGGTGTGGGTGTCATTGTCGTAGGCGCCCCCCGTCCACTCGCCGAAAACGCTCTTCCACCACGACCGATCGGAGGAGTGGAGGTCGCCCCAGAAGCTCGACGTGTAGGCGTTGAACTGAGCGGCGGTCCGCTTCGCGGCGGCGACGGCTGCTGGGCCGAAGGGCTGCACTCCCTTATGTGATGGGCAGGAAGCGAGGTCACTGCCACGAGCGCCGACAGGAGCCGGGTAGACCGAGGCCGCAAAACCGGGTGCCTTGACGCCTGGAAGAGTGCCCAGCACGGGGGTGGTGATCGCGACCTGGTGCGGTAGCCCAGCTCGCGGGATCTCGGCGACCGAAGTCGCGTCCGTCCACCCGTTGCCCGAGAACGTGTCGACGAAGACCGTGCCGTCGGGGCCAACGGCGATGCCGTCGGGTTGGAAGCCGCCCCGCATCCCGGGCACGCCGTAGCCAGTGATCTTGGCCGAGAGCAGGTCGACGTCGGTCACGACGCTGCTGGCGGCGACACGGTCGATGCTCCCGCCGTGACCGGCGAGCAGCACCGAGCCGTTTGGCGCCGCGGCCATGCCGTCGGCGTACTCGATGCCGATGTCGGTGAGCTTCCCCTTAGGTGAAAGCTGCCAGATGGCCCGGGGCCCGTCCGAATAGATGTCGAGGTCACCGTTGCCTTCAAATGCGAGGAGCGACGGCGAGAAGCCGGCCGCCACCGGCCCGCGGGCAGGTGGTCGCCTTGGGGGCGGGTACTTGCTCCTCGCAAGCTCGGCCAGCGCCCCCGATGGGGAGACCCGGTAGACGCCAGGGCCATCGGCCACGTAGAGGGCACCCGACGCCGAGAGGGTGACGCCTGAGACGCCACAGAGCGAAGTGAGGCTCCTTTCGAGCCGTCCCGACGGCGCAATCACGAGCAGCCCGCAGGCGCTGCCGCCGGTGACGTAAACGGTGCCGTCTTTGGCCACGGCGAGCTGTGAGCCGAAGTAGACCGGGAGCCGGGCGTCCACTGCCAGGCCGCCCACGCCCGCAATGCCTGGCTGCCCGGTGCCGGCGAAGACGGAGAGGTGGCCGTCGCGCTGCCAGCGGAGGATCTGGTCCCGGTCGCTGTCCACAATGAGGAGATCGCCGTTGGGTACGACGGCGAGAGCCTGAGGCCTCAAGAGGTCCGGCTCCTGGTGGGCCGTCTGTACTTCAGCCGACAGCGAACGCGGCAGCGGTACAGCTCCGGCTAGAGCCCTGGGCGGGTTCGGGCAGACATAGCTCTCGGCCTCGATGAGCATGCAGACCGTCGCCCACGAGACCTTCCATCGACCATTGGCGAGGACGACGTTGCCGATGAAGCGCTGCTGGTAGCCACCGCTCCCCCGGTCGGAGATGCTGAAGTCGACCGTCGCAACGCCTGGGGACACGACTTTGATCGTCGACACCGAACTGGTGCCATTGGGCAGCAGGGCCGAGTCATCGGAGGACGTCTGAGCCGCACCGCCGGCGACGGCAGCCGCCAGCGACCGGTTGACAGCGTCGACGTAGGGAGCGAGTTGCTGCGCCGGCTCGGGCGGGCCGACGAGGTGCCTAAAGGCTGCGACCACCTCGGTCCGCATCCCTGGTGCACTCTGCGGTGACGAAGAGGGGCTAGCGACTGCGTACCCGGCACTGGAGGCAGCGAAGATGACTACGACTAGGAGGCCTACGAGCTTCTTCAGCGAAGCGCACACGCTACGCCCTCCGTTCTTCACGATCTTGCTTACGCCGAAGCGCAGATCTTGGTTCCACGGCCGGGGGGACAGGTCCAGCCCTTTGAACTGCAGCGTCGGGTTGCGCGAGAACGCGCAGTCCGACGCTGGCAACATAGGACGTCTCGTTCGGCGATGGTCAAGACGACCAGCTGAACTGACTGTCAACCGGTCCAGGTGACCTCGGCGAGGTAGTTGTCCGAGTTGTCCGGCGGGCAGAGGCCTAAAAACCGGAACCCCGCCTTGTCGTAGCAAGTTACCGTGACGTGCTCCACCACTTCGCGCGCCTGGGCGCCGCCCTCCTCGCGCTAGCGGCGTCCCTGCCTCCCGGAGCCGGCGCGGGCATGCCGAAGCCGGTCCTGCCTCCTGAGCGACCTTGGGCCGTCGCCGAAGTCGCCAACCTGAAAATGGCGTCATCGCCGGTCGGGCTCCCTGGCACCCCCTACGCCTACGCCATCAGGGTGGCATCTACCTCGCCCATCTCGCCCGAAGGACAACTGGTGCGGCTGGACCTTTCGTCGGGGCGAGTGGCCGGTGGGCCCAATCTGCCTTCGGCTTCTGCCCTGACAGTCATCGGCGAGCGGATGGCGGTCCTCGTGCCCACAGGCAGCCATTACGAGCTGCGCTATGCCGCCGTCACCAGGGCAGAGGTCAGGCTGAGCACTGGGGTCGAGCTGGACTGGAAAGGGTGGGTGCCGCAGCTCATAAACAGCCCGCTGGCGCTCGTGCGGGGTGGCATCTGGCTCGCCTCGGCCCATGGGGCCAAGTTGTTCAGCGTTAGGACGGGCAGGGTGCTGGCTGCGCTCGGTTTTCACGCCGAGGTGTCGGACCTGTCCGAGAGCCCTGCGGGTGACTTCGTCTACGTGGCCCTAGACGAACTCTGGCAGCACCCATTGGCCAAGGTCTCCACCATGGTGGACGAGTTCGACGCCACCAGCGGGCGCTTGCTCGCCCACCATGGCATCGACTTCGGGGTCGGGCCTGCCGTCCTCACCCCGGTGCCGGGCGGCGTCTGGGTCGCCTACCGCACGGGGATGGCGGGCAGCGCCGTCCTCTTCCGGTCCCAGGGGATGGAGCAGGCGCCGTACCCTGCGCCGGTACGCCCGTTCGCCCCGGTCCCTCAGTACGGGAGCGGACAGATCATGGGCTATTGGGCTGCTTACCTCGGGGGCGACTTGTGGCTGCAGTCTTACGGCGGGGTGAGCTGCGAGGTGCCTGCCACCGGGGAGCAGCTCGCCGGCGTCGCCTTTTCGCCAAAGTCGGCCGTGCCCGAGTACTGGGACCTGTTCGCGGCCTGGGGCAGCCTCGTCTACGGGGACACCTCCCAGGGCATAATCGCCATAAGGGCGGCCGCCGCCTGCCACCTCCGCCCCGCGGTGCAGGTTCTTCGAGCGCTGGGCGCCCACGGTATTGGCACGGCCCGCTTCGGGACGACCAAAGCCAAGGCAGTCGCCGGCTTGAGCGACCTCCTCGGTAGGCCGACCTGGCAGGGCGTCAACAGTGGCTGCGGCCCCCGATATACGGAGGTGGAATGGGGCGAGCTTGTCGCCGAGTTCCGCTTAGGGTCCTTCTCGGGTTACCGGTACATGAAGGGTGGGTGGCCCTTGACAACACCGGGTTCTCCTCGCCAGCCGCTGCCTTCAGGGGACGCGGGGTTAGCTTTGGCCACCGCCAAGGGGATCTCGCTCGGCAGCACGCTCGGGCAGGTGCGCCTTGCCTACGGCGAACTGCACTTTGCTGGTGTGGACAAATGGCGAGCCGCTAACGGCATCATCTTCGTTGTAGATGCGCTCCGAGACCCTGAGCCCCCATCCAGCAAGGTCGTCGAGATCAAGCTGGGGACCTGCGGCGACTTCTGAAAACTGTCCGAGCCGGCCACCGACAGCCGCGCTCAAGGAGTGAGCGCATATTGCCGTCTTATGCGCGGTTCAAGGAAGTTGGTCTCCTATAAGGGAAAAGTACATAGCGACGGCTACGGGTGCAGGCTCGCCGGGCTGAGGCAGCTACATAATAAACATGGGAACTGGGCATCTTGAAGGAGCTCTAGGAGCAGACGCGATGTTGCGACGCGTTGTGGGCCGCGTACCCACTCGCCATCCTTCTGCGTCCTACGAAGTTGTCCCGCGCCTAACCGGGACCAACGAGCGGGCGAGGTCGATGAGCTCGTGAAGAGCCATATCGGTGCTCTCCAGGCGGACGCACGTGCCCTCTCGCTCGAGGACCAACTTGCAGCGCAGGTGCCCCGTGCTCCGGTCGGTAGCGACACTGAAGCCGTCGACTTGTCCCCATTCTTCAGTGGGCAGAGGCGGTGCTTGGTCGGGCCCGGCTGATTCGTGGATCATCAAGTTGGCGTGCTCGCCGCTTGGCTTTGGCCCAAGGTAAGAGATCACCGCCGAAAATGGGATGCCCCTCCTTGGCTCGGGGTTACGCACCAGCGCTGCCGCGGGCCACCGCGAGAGGCCCGCCGGTACGAACACCTTGAACGGGACCGCGGCGGGCAGCTCCTCCAGCGAGAGTGGGCGCATGGCCTGGAAGTACTCGAACTTCTCGCCTTCGGGCACTTGGGGTGTCAAGATGTTAGCCGGCAGCCCTGCGTCGACTACGACATCGGCATCTCCAGGACCTGGAAGACCTTGCCACCAAACCTCGCTTCGGCCCGCAGCAGGAAGCCGTGCTCGGCGTCGACCATGAGCTCCTACTCGTCGGCACCCCGGCCGAGGGGGTGGAGTGCAAAGTCGTTTCCGGGCTCCGGCCTCGCGCGTACCCGGTAAGCAGGGCCGGACCGGAAGCTCACGGTCCCCAATGGGGCCACATCGAGGCCACGGGCTACGCGGCCCGGCGAGGCCATCACCTCTCCTGGCCCTTTGCCGGCGTGGACGTTTGGCTGCCCCTGGTTGGTCCTGGCGCCCTGGGATGCTGACCAGCTCCACCAGGTGGCGCCCCGGAACCTTGTCGTGACCGTCTCGTCGCCCACGGCGAACTCCACCCTCAGGCGGTCGGGTGCCTCGGACCACCACTTCCAGGTCTCCTCGCTCACTTCGGGGGCTGGCTCGCCTGAGGCATTCACGGCAACAGCCTCTAGCACAGTCGCGTCCTGCATGTTGGAGCTCACTCCCTGGCGAGCCGGTCCTTTGCAAGGGAACCGTTTGTGCTGCTAGCGGACGGGCCATACGCTCTTTGCCCGGCCTCGGAAAGGGCCCTCGCGCCCTCCCACTTCGAACTGCACCAGCTGGCCCTCCTGAACGCTGCGGTAGCCGGTCCCAACCTGACCAACGACCGCGGCACAGCTGGCCGGTTCCCAGGCAATTACCGACGGCCGGCGGCGTCGGACCATGCGAAATCGCTGGTCCAATTGACGACCCCAAAGCGCGCCCCCCACTCGGTGGGCACCAGCAGTGGAGAAGCGACCTCGACAGGCACGGCTCCCAAATGGCTGATAAGCAAAACGCCATTGTTGGCGACGTAAATCAGGGAGCGGCCGTCGGTCGACCAAGCGGGGTCGCTGGCCCCCTGTGTCCCAGGCAGCTCCGCAGGGCGCGAGGAACCGGCGGCGAGAACAAAGAGGTGGTGCGTCTGGTACCAGGCGACGGTAGCGGACTGCTCCCAATTACCTGGCGTTTTGGCGCTCGCTTCTACGAGGGCGAGTTCTGCCGTACCAGGACGCCAGGCGGGGTCAAAGGCAATGAGCCCCGGGCTCGCCTTGACGACCGAGCAGCGCTGGGCTGGGGCGGAGCAGACGTGGACCTGGTCGCCCACCCATCCGAAGCGGTTGTCGCCGGTGGCCACGGCCAGCGTCCCATCACCAGTGGCGGGAACGGTCTGGTCAAAGGCGCGTCCCAGGGCCAACGGCTGTTCCCCCGCCTCCCGCGCAAGGTATAAGGGCCAGCCCGCTGAGCCATCGGCCGAGTTGCCAGGGTCGAGCCAGAAGAGCACGCCGGCATGGCCAGCCAGCACCTGAGCGCCGGCGAACTGGTTACCCTGAAAGCCACGTCCCGAGGCGGGGTTGAACGAAATTGCGCTCTGGTACCAGATGGTGCGTTTGCCGTTCAGCGTGGGCGAGACCTCCAGGTCCCAGTACCCCTTGAAGGCGCCATCTGCGACGTGGACCACATGAGTGGCCTCGAAGGCGAACGCGTCGCCGTCAGGGGACCAGGCCACCAAGTCCGCTGGGACCTTGCCGATGGCCGTCAGTTTCCCGTTCGACCCGGGTTGGTACACCGTGGCCCCGACGAGCAAGTGGCTGTCGGGCAGCCAAGAGGGGCCTCCGGTGTTGGAGCTCAAGGGGACGGTGCGCGCTCCCGAACCGCCGGCCCGAGCCAGCCCAAAGCAGGTGCAGGTCCCGACGGAATAGGTCAGCCACTTCCCATTGGGGGAGAACTGTGGGCCTGTCGCCTCCGCCTCTATGCCCGTCAGCTGGTGGAGCGCGCCGTCGCTGCCGTCCAAGACGTATAGGGCCCCCAGTGAGACAAAGGCGAGGTCGCCATAGCCTCGGAAAGCT
>JBEKNX010000263.1:0-6777 GCA_049522375.1 Acidimicrobiales bacterium
CATCGACGACTGGCTCGAGGTCTTCGTCGACGCCGAACAGGCCGACCGGGGCCCCGAGGTCTTCGCCGTCGAGGCCACTCCCACGACCGTGCTCGACAACAGGCCCAGGGTGGTGCCCCCCTTGAGCCCCTTCTCCGAGCGCTCCGCCCTCGCCGCGTCGGTGCTGATTATCCCCGATAGGACGCCACAGCCCTCCAGTCCGGTTTGGCCCGGGCGGCCGGCGCGTTTGCCCACAGCGCCCCCGGCGTCCTTCGGCGAGTTCCGGTCAGTCCCCGATATTGCTCATCACATGCTTTATTCGCGTGTAGTCCTCGAAACCGTAGACGGACAGGTCTTTTCCGTAGCCCGAGTGCTTGAACCCCCCGTGCGGCATTTCCGCCACCAGGGGGATGTGCGTGTTGAGCCACACGCAGCCGAAGTCCAGGTCGCGCGACATGCGCATGGCGCGCCCGTGGTCTTTCGTCCAGACGCTGGCGGCCAGGCCGTACTCGACGCCGTTGGCCCATTCCAGGGCCTGCGCCTCGTCGTCGAACTTCTGCACCGTGATGACGGGCCCGAACACCTCCTCCTGGACCATCTCGTCGTCCTGGTGCAGGCCGGCAAGGTGATCAGCCGCGACATTTCGTACCACGGGACCACCATGGGCGCCCTGTCGATCACCGGGATCCCCGCTCTCAAAACGCCCTTCGAGCCGCTGGTCCCGGGGACGGTCAGGGTGCCCAACACGAACTTCTACCGGGCACCCGAGCACGGCGACGACCTGGTCGCCTTCGGGCGCTGGGCGGCGGACGAGATCGGGCGGGCGATCGAGCGCGAGGGGCCGGACACCGTGGCGGCGGTCTACCTCGAGCCGGTCCAGAACGCCGGCGGCTGTTTCCCGCCCCCGCCCGGCTATTTCGAAAGGGTGCGCGCCATCTGCGACCGGTACGGCGTGCTCCTGGTCTCCGACGAGGTGATCTGTGCCTTCGGTCGCCTGGCCGAGTGGTTCGGGGCCCTGCGCTACGGCTACCAGCCTGACATCATCACCGTGGCGAAAGGTCTCACCAGTGGCTACGCGCCGCTGGGCGCCATGATCGCCAGCGACCGTCTGGCCGAGCCATTTCTCCAGGGGGACCGGAGCTTTTCCCACGGCTTCACCTTTGCCGGCCACCCCGTCAGCTGCGCCGTGGCCCTGGCCAACCTGGACGTGTTCGAGCGGGACGAGATCCTCGAGCACGTACGCCGTACCGAGGGCGCGTTCCGGGCCGGCCTGCGGAGCCTGGAAGACCTCCCGATCGTCGGCGAGGTACGGGGCGACGGCTTTTTCTACGGCATCGAGCTCGTGAAGGACAAGGCGACGCGCCAGTCGTTCACTCACCCGGAGAGCGAGCACCTTCTCCGGGGCTTCCTTTCCGGGGCTCTGTTCGAGGCGGGCCTCATCTGCCGGGCCGACGACCGCGGTGACCCGGTGGTGCAGCTGTCACCTCCGCTCATCTGCGGCCAGACCGAGATCGACTTCATGGTCGAGGTCCTGCGCGGCGTGCTGTCGGAAGCCTGGCGACGCATCTGAACCTGCCCGGCGAGCAACGCCTCCGGGCCCTGTCCCTGGGGTGGGACGGCCTGCCGGGCCCGGTCCAGGCCCGGCCCCCGCTCGAAGAGGACATCGACGTCGACGTGGCCGTGGTGGGCGCCGGCTTCACGGGGCTGCCTTGGGTAGGCCACCGTTGGCCGAAATGGGAGCTCGAACCGCTGCGCTGGCTGGGCGTGAGGGCGGCCCTGCGGGCGACCAACCTCGCCGATCGGGCCGAGGAGCGCGGCGGCGGTCCCCCGCCGCTTTTCGAGCACCTGCAGCGGCTCTTCGGTCATTGAGCCGGGGCCCGACCGAGCGCACGGGGGCTAAAGTAGCGGCTTTCCCCTTTTTCGCGCCGAACCAGTTGGAACACGCAGAGCGCGCATATAAACACTTTCCGTGAACAACGGAACCTAAAGACGCCGGGCCGGTCAGTCGAAGCGCCACGTGTCGAGCCAGTTCACCCGTGCCAAGGAGGAAAAATGCAAACAGCTCAACGTGCAATTTGGAGGTCCGGGGTCAAATGGTGAAAATGACGTCAAACCAGAAAAAGCCCACCCGGGCCGGGCGCATCATCTATTCAGGCCTGGGACTGTCGCTCATCGGTGCCGCCGTCGCCGTTCTCGGCGCCCCGCTGAAGTGGGGCATTCCCCACTGGCACTAGAAAACTGACCTGAGCGCCGCCGGGCCGGGGCCACCCATGACCGGCCCGGCGGGCTCACGGTTCCCCTCATGACCAAAAGACAAGTAGTCTCCGTCAACCTCTTTGTGTCTCTCGTAGTCCTCACTGCCCTGTGTGGTGCCGCATATGACGCCTGGGCCTCCCGGGGACAAGGGCCGCTCGGCCCTCGGCCCCAGATCCTGGCCATTTTCGGTGCTTGCTGCCTTTTCACCGAGCTACGCCCCTAGCGTTGGCTCGGCCTCGAGGGAGGCGGGCAGGTGACCGCCAGCTGGACCTTCATGATGGCCCTGCTGCTGGTCGGGCCCCCGCTCACCGCTGTTTTCATCGCCGCCTCCGTCGTCCTGGTGGGCGAGGTGGTTTCCCGCAAGCCATTTGTCAAAGTCCTTTTCAACCTAGGGCAAATAGTCGTCTCCTTGAGCGTGGCCGCCGCCGTGCTCGTCCTGGCCGGCCAGGACGGAGCCCTGCGCCTTCACACCGCCCCGCCCCTGGTCTGGTACCCCGCGTTCCTCGTCGCCGGCGCCATTGTCTTCGCCGTCAGCAACACGCTCACGTGCACGGTGATAGCTCTGCACCAGGCCCTGCCTATAAGCCAGATCCTGCACGACGTCGGTGCCGTCAACCTTTCGACCGACGGAGTGCTCCTGTCCCTTTCGCCCGTTTTCGTCGTGGTCGGCGAACGCAGCGCCCTCCTCGTCCCGCTGCTCCTGGTGACGATATGGACGGTTTACCGGACGGCTGAGCTCGCCCGGGTGCGGCGGAACGAGGCGACTCACGACATGCTTACCCAACTGCCCAACCGGCGGCTCTTCGACGAGCACCTCCGCCGGGCCGTTCTGTCGGCCCGGCGGACGGGCCAGCGGGTCGCCGTCGTGCTCATCGACCTGAACGGCTTCAAGTCCATCAACGACCGCCTGGGCCACGACGTCGGCGACGAAGTCCTACGCAACGTCGCCGCCCGGATGAGCAGTGCCTGCCGGTCATCGGATCTGTTGGCCCGCCTCGGCGGCGACGAGTTCGCCCTGGTCCTGCCCTACATCGGCACGGTGGCCGCGGCCGTGGCGGTGGCCGAGCGGGTGCGGGGTAGCTTCTCGGAGCCGTGCGTGGTCCAGGACTTCCCGGTGCCGGTGACGGCCAGCTTCGGCGTGGCAGTCCTGCCCGACCACGCCCACGACGCGGGAACGCTGCTGCGACGTGCCGACGAGACCATGTACTCGGCCAAGTACACCAACAAAGGCGTGACCGTGTTCGAGCCCGGTTCCAGCTCGGGCGGTATCGGACGGATCGGCCTGCTGGCAGACGTCGCCCAAGCCCTGGTGACCGACCAGTTCTTCCTCGAGTACCAGCCGCAGGTCAGCTTGCCGACGGGCCACATAGTCAGCGTCGAGGCGTTGGTCAGATGGCGCCATCCGGTTGCCGGAGTGATATATCCCAACGAGTTCATCGCCCTGGCCGAACAGACCGAGTTCATCGGGCCCATCACGGAGTGGGTCCTTCGCCACGCCCTGGCCCAGTGCGCGGCCTGGAACCAGGAGGGCCAGCACCTCCGGGTGGCCGTCAACATCTCGGCCCGCAACATGCACGATCCCCGGTTCCCTGAGATGGTGTCCAGGCTGGTGGGACAAACCGGCGTGGACCCGGGCGACATCGACCTCGAGATAGCCCAGAGCACCGTGGACCTCGACCAGGCCACCCTGCACTCGGTGCTGAGGAAGCTCCGCGCTACGGGCGTGTGCCTGACGATCGACGACTTCGGGACGGGCTACTCCTCCATGGCCCAGCTGCGCGAACTAGCCGTCGACCGCCTCACGATCGACCGCAGTTTCGTTACCAACATGGCTCATGAAGGCCGGGACGCCCTGATCGTCGCGGCCATCGTCCAGCTCGGTAGGGCACTGGGTATCGAGACGATCGCCAAGGGGGTCGAGGACGCCGTCGTGGCCAGGATGCTCCTCGAACGCGGTTGCACCATCGCCCAGGGGTTCTTCTTCGGCAAGCCCGCGCCGCCGGAGGTGTTCGAGCCCCACGGCTGGACGCCCGACTACTCGCCCGCGGTCAAGGCCGGGGGGGAGTGCGCAGCTTGAACGGGGCGCCCGCCGGGTCGGCCAGCGCGGCCAGGCGGCCGTACGGCGTGTCCTGAGGCGCCGTCAGGACCGAGCCGCCCAGGGCTGTGGCCGCGGCGACGATGGCGTCGGTGTCATCGACCTCAAAGTAGACCGACCAGCTGGAGGCTTGGGCGGCGGGAAGGAAGCCACTAGCGTCCATGATCCCGGCCAGCTCGCCGTCGCCCGAGGGGTCGCGCATGACCGTGTAACGGAACTGGTCGGTGTCGCTAACCGTGTTGGTGTCCCAGCGGAACACCGAGCGGTAGAAGGCCACGGCTTTGGCGTAGTCACGGGTTAGGAGTTCGAACCAACCGGGGGCGCCGTGCTCGCTGAGGACGCTGAAGCCGGGGAAAGTCCCGGGCTGCCAAGCCCCGAGCACGGCACCGGTGGGGTCGATGAGCACGGCCTGGCTGCCGAGGTCGGCTACCGCCATGGCGGGCGCGACGATCTGGGCACCCTCGGCCTCGGCCGCCTCGATGGTCTTGGCGATGTCGTCGGTGGCGAGGTAGGTCTTCCAGGAGTTGTCGGCCTTCATGTCGCCCATGTCGCCCATCCCGCCGGCCACGGGGACGCCGTTGCGGGTAAACATGAAATAGCCGCCGAACTCCGGGCTCGGCTCCTGCGCCTCCCAACCGAAGAGCTCGGCGTAAAACTTGCGGCTACCCTCCACGTCGGACGTCCACAGGTCGGCCCAGCACGGCGCCCCGATCGGAGCGCTGCTTCGTGTAGTCATTTCGTCTGCTCCTTTGCTTGAAGGAATCGGTTACCGCTTTTGACGGGCGCCGGGAGGCGAACTCATCGGTCGCCGGCGGCAGGACGATGAGATCGCCGGCCGTAGACCGTCAACTTAGGTGAATGTGCCCCGTTGAGTGGTGGTGCCGAGTCACCGTCGTCGGCCCCGACGGCGCCGAGCTGGCGACTTACGTCTTAGACGGGCCCGGCGCGCCGGACATGGGGACGGTGGACGACGTGGCCCGCCTGGCGCTGATGGCCGGCCGCCTCGGGGGCGGGACCGTCCTCAGCGACGTCTCCCCTGCGCTCCAAGCGCTCCTCGAGCTGGCCGGCCTACAAGCCGAGGTGCAGCGGCAGGCCGAACTGGGGGAAGAGCCGCTCGGGGCTCAAGAAGGCCAAGAACCACGCCATACCGGTGATCTTTCCCCCTGAGATCTCCAGTACCTGGACCGCCCAGGGGGCGTACCCGCCGGCCGGGTCGGGCCGGTACTGGCCGAAAGCCGGGCAGCCGTTGGCTGAAGTAGGTACGAGGCGAGAGCCCCGGCAGCCGCTCGGCCCGGGTTCCACCATGAAGCGGCCGATGTCAGCCGCCCCCCGGACCCACATGGCGAACGGCGGCATCGACTGCACGGCGTCCTCGTGGAGCAGCGTCACCAGCCGCTCGATGTCGTAGCGCTCGAAGGCGTCGACGTAGCGCTTCAACAGCTCGGCGTCGGCGTCGTCGAGGGGGGCGGCTCGGGCCTCGGACGGCAGGCTCGCCAGAGTGGCCCGGGCCCGCTGAAGGGCGCTGTTGACGGCGGCCACGCTGGTGGCCAGCAGCTCGGCCACTTCGGCCGCTGGCCAGCGCAGTACCTCGCACAGGACCAGGGCGGCGCGCTGGCGGGGCGGCAGGTGCTGCAGGGCGGTGACAAAGGCGAGCCGGACCGATTCCCGGTAGGCGGCGACCTCGGCCGGGTCGGCGACCTCCGGTGCCACCCGGGCATCGGGGACCGGGGTGACCCAGGTGGCCTCGGGCAGCATGGGCCCCAGGAACGACTCGTTGGGCGGCGACGCGGGGCCCATCTCCATGGGCCGGGCCCGGCGCTGGACCTGGCGGTGCATGTCGATGCACACGTTGGTGGCGATGCGGTAGAGCCACGAGCGCAGGCTGGAACGGCCCTCGAAAGCGGCCCCATTGCGCCAGGCCCGCAGCATCACCTCCTGGACGGCGTCCTCAGCTTCGAAGCCCGACCCGAGCATCCGGTAGCAGTAGCCGGTCAGCTCCCGCCGGAACGGCTCGAGGTCGGTGGGGGCCACAGGGGCCTCGCGCACGGGCACGCTGAATAATACCGGTGGCAACTCGAGTACCACATCTGCCATCAAGGTTTGGACGGAGCCGCCCGGCCGAACTCATCGGTGCCCTCGCGAGGTGCCAGGCTCGGCCCAGTGCCTTCTCAAGCGGGTACCCCGCGCCGGGATGTCGCCGCCTTCGAGGAGCGGGCCCCCCTATGAACAGGGCCGGCTGGGCGGCATGCACCGCCAGATCGCCGAACACGCCGCTGTCCTCGCCCTGGCCGGGCCGGCAACCGGGCGAAGGTTGCCTGTCGTGGCACTAGGAGACTGTTGATTAAAGCCCTGGTCCTAGGATTCGCGATTTGAGGGCCGATCGGCGAGAATTGGCAGGTGCAAGGCCATAGTGACCCCAACCGGGAGCTGCTCGACGCCAGGGCGTT
>JBEKNX010000264.1:0-7183 GCA_049522375.1 Acidimicrobiales bacterium
CCTGGAGCATAAAGGCCTGGTGCGCCCTGCTGCTGCCCGTCCACCAGCGCTGGGCGAAGGAGCACAACGAGCAACGGCGACGCCTCTTGACGATGGACTTCCGCAGCTTCTTGGCCGTCTTTATCGAGATCCCCTGCCAGGTGGTCAAAGGCGCTCGCCAGGTCCGCTGGCGGGCCATGGCCTGGAACCCGTGGCTCGGGACCTTCTTCAGGCTCGCCGACGCCCTCTAAGCACGAAGCCCGCCGGCGTACCCTCGCCGTTGGGACCCCCGCCTGGCACTTGCGCGCCCAAAACCCCGGCTGCTACCGCCGGAACAACAAGAACAGCGCCGTCGGTGCCTCACGCCGGCCCCAGGAACGCCGGGCACAGCCCTCAGCACGGCTCCAGACCACCCGCCGCGGTCGCCAAGGGCCTCTGCGGCCGTCGGTCAGCTACCGAACGCTTGTTTTAGGTTTAGATTGACTGTGAACTGCACCTCAGCCGCGTCACTGTACGCAGACTTCTGCAGCCCCAGCAGCACCCAACATGCTTCGCAACGGAGCTGGAAGCGACCCGCGGAGCCCGTCAGGCCAAGAGGAGACCGGGGCTCAGCAAGTCTCTGAGCAGGACGTCGTACGTTTGCTGAGCGGTGACCGCAACTTCTGACGCTCGGACCTTCCGGCGAGTACGCCACCGTAGCCAGCCCTCGTTGACCCCAGACGGCAACTTGTCCATCAGACTCATCCTCCCACGCCTCGACGACTACGACCACGCCTCAGCACGCCAGTCGGAGTTTGCGCTGGTCCCCACCGACGCGTACCCCAACATCTGGAACAATTACGGCCATCAAATGTCCAGGTCGGCCCGGTGCTCATAGCTGACATCATTAGAGGGAACGTAGGTTGTCGCCGGGCCGGGGTACCGTCCGAGACCGGACCGGCGTAGTGGCCCGGCTATAGCGCGCAATTGAGCCGCTTCCTTAGCCCGCCGGGCCAGCCCGGTGAGGTGGGCCACGACGTCGGGGTTGGACTCGAACCAGGAACGTCGGGCCCGCTGGTCGGCCTCGGCCCCGTTCAACGCCTGGGCTGCCCCTCGGAGCTCGTCTCTGTCGTGACGGGCGACGGTCAGTTCCCTCTCCGCCTGCTGCAGGTGCTCGTTGAGGCGGCCCAGCCGGTCAGCGGCGTGGTCCGTCGCCTGGCGGGCAAGGACCTGCGCGTAGCGGTCCGGGCCGCGTAGCCAGCTCCTCTTCTTGGCCGCAGCTTGCTCGGCCTGACGGGCTCTCACGAGCTCGTCATGGGCGGCTTGGCGGTCGGCGCTGAGCCGGTCGACGTTCTGCTCGGCTTGGGCCGCGGCCTCTACGGCCCGGGCGTGACGGGCGGCCTGGGCGTACAAGCGCTCGATCGCCGCGGAACGGTCAGGGCCGGCAAGGGCATCGACCTGGCGGTTAGCCTCCAACAGCGCCGCCCGCAGGCTGTCGAAGTCATCGGCTACGTCCAGGCTGGCCTGGAAGGTCTCGGTGGCCGAGGCCTCGCTGCCGGTTCGGCGCAGGGCGGCGGCGAGCACGTCCTCTGCGCTGGGGGCGGCCACGTACCGGTGACCGTCGTCGAGCGGTTCGCGAACGACACAGGCCAAGTTGTGGTCGCGTCCCCGGGTGAGGCCGACATAGAGGTGCTCGGCCGTGGTGGCCGCTCCGACGACCAAGACAGCGGCGTCCACGGTGAGCCCCTGGCTCTTGTGGACGGTCACCGCGTAAGCCAGAGCGACGTTGTCCTCGACGTAATCACCGGGGACGCTCACCTTGCCCCGGCCGTCCAGGGAAGCGAGCAATAAGGAGTTGTCGGGACGCCGGGCCAGGACCTGCCAGCGGTCGCCGTTGCGCACCCAGGCCCCGGTGGTGCTGACCAGGCGGCGATTGTTGAGGGTGGTGACGACCTCGTCGCCCACACCGACGACCTGTTCGCCCACCACCATTCCGGCGGCTTCGACCTCGCCGGCGACGACCCGGGTGGCCCTGGCCCGGAGAGCAAGCTGGTCGACGGTGGCGTGGTCGGCGGCCATGACCACGACGGAGCGGCCCGCCCGCCGGGCGTCGGCCCAGGCCTGGTGGGCGGCGTCCAGGGCCTGCTCGCGCCCGCCAGCCCGCACGCGGCCCCGGGCCTGGTACTCGGCCAGCACCGAGGTGTCCCGGTCTCGCAGGCGCCGGGTGGCCTCGGCCTCCCAGGGGTCGCTGAAACGCCGGACGGTGCTGAGCTCGGCCGTCTTGGCGTCAGCCACGAGGAGGCGGAACAACCCCCCGGCCTCGACGGCACCCAGTTGGTGGTGGTCCCCGACCAGCACCAATTTTCCCCCGGCCCCTTGGACCCGGTCCACCAGCTTGGCCAAGTCGGCGGTCGAGACCATGGACGCTTCGTCGCAGACGACGACCTCGCCTCGGCCCAGAGCTCCCCGGCCTCGGCCAGCGTCGAGGAGGAACTTGGCCAAGGTCTCGGAGCTGATACCGGCTTGTTCGGTGAGCACCCCGGCGGCGACGGCGGAAGGGGCCACCCCCCGGACGGCTACACCGGCCGCCTCCCACGCCACCCGCGCCGCGGCCAGGCTCCGGGACTTGCCCGAACCGGCCGGGCCGACCACCACAGCCACCCGCTCGCCCCCCTGGCAGAGGCGGCGCACGGCTTCGGCCTGGTCGTCCCCCAGGCCCGCCTCATTAATAGCGGCCTTCACGGTGGGCTCGGCCACCGTTCCGACCTTGGCGTCCCGGCCGGCCTCAGTGACCTCCAAGACGGCTTGTTCAGCTCGAAGCGCGCCCCACGTGCTGTAGCGAGCGGCCCCATGGCGTCGTGTGGGGCTTAGCCCGTCCCGGCGGCGCAAGACATCAGGCACAGCGGCGAGGCCTTGAGCACCCAGGCAGACGACATCAGGCTCGGCCAGTAGCTCGTCGCTGGCGGCTTCGACCAGGCGGCGGACCGCCTCGGCGTCGTCGGCGGCCGACGGCGCCACCCGCACGGCCAGCGCTTCGACGACGTCGGCCCGGCCCCAGGTCGAATGCCCCCGCTCCAGGGCCTCGAGGACCTCGGCCACGAAGGCCGCCACCGACGTGCCCGCCGCGGCGCTGCGGCGGGGCAGGTTGGTGCTCCGAGCCGGCGGCAGGGCGACGGACAGCCAGCGGTCCGGGTCATGGCCGGCCTCGGTGGCCTCCCGGCGCCACCGAGCCCGGAGCTCTTCGGTCGTCTCCCCACCCTCGACCTTGGCCGCCCGGGACCGGTAGGCGGCCAACTGGAACAGGGCGGCCCGTTCCCCGCCGCCCAGGGAGCGGCCCAGCATTGCTTCCTTGGCCCCGACCATCTGGGCGGCCCGCGCTTCGACCTGGGCGCGTCGGGAGGAGAAGTGCTCGACTAGGCCGGCCGGCACGCCGGCGACCTCGGCCGCCCCGTCGGCGCCGACCTCGCCCCAGCCCACGCCGAGCCGGGCCGACAGCTCGGCCCGCAGGCCGGCTTTGTAGATGAGCCCGGCCGCCTTTTGTACCTCGAACAGCTCGCGGCCGTCCAGGGCCAGCCAATGGCCGTCGCTACTAGCCCGGATTTTCGCGGCCAACAGGACGTGAGTGTGCAACTGGGGGTCGCCCGCTCTCGACGTTCGGTGGGTGAAGGCCGCCGCCACGTAGCCGTCGGTGTCGGCCTGGACCACGCCGCCCCGGCCTCGGCGGGTAAAGCCGGCGTGGTCCTGTAAGAACTCCAAAGCCGCATTCACGGCGGCGTCCTGGGCCGCCTGCACCTCCCCCGTTACGGCTTCGTCGGCCAGCGCCCACAGCACCGAGACCGATTTGGGCGGCGAGAACGAAAGGGCGTAACCCGCCACCTGGCCCACCCCGCCCTGCCCGGCTTTACAGTTCGCGTCCGCGCTGTCACCGCCGAACGGGCGGCCCAGGGCCTCACCGGTCTCGGGGTGGCGTCCCTGCCCGAAAAGCCGGGACATCTCCTCGGGGCCGACCGGGCCGGACAGCCCGAGGGCCTCGGCCCCCCGCCCAACCCAGCGGCCGGGCTCCTCTTCGTGGCCGGCGAAGTAGTCCTCCCGGCCGAGAGCGACCTCCTCGGCGTAGTAGCGCCACCCGTCGGGGGCCATCTTGGCCAGGCCCATCATCGCCGGCCGCCTTCCACCGGGCCGGGCTGCCCGGCACCTTCGGGTGCAGAGGTGTCTCCTTGGATTTGGGACTGAAAGAAGGTGAGAGGAGAGGGGTCCGCGGTGGAGGTGGCGACGCCGTTGGGAGAGGTACGGCAAGGAGAGACGACGGTTGTGGCGGCTGCCCAGGTGGTGGGAGAAGCGAGAGGGACAAGCCAAAGGGTTGGGGTGGCGCTGATGAGCGGCGGACGTGTAGCGGGGGTTGGGCCGACAGCGTTGGGGCGAGAGGGACCCGAGGAATGGTGAGGGCTGAGCCCGTCGTGGTTGTGAGTGGCGAGGCAGGAGAAGGTGACGGGGTAGAGGTCCTGGAGGTGGCGGGCGCAAAGGTTGTCGAGGTGCGGCGGCGCGATCGTTGAAGAGTGGGCGGGGCCCCAGCCGTGTGGTCTTGAGGACTGGGTGTCTTTCTGAGGCTTCACACCCTCCGGGGCGGAGGTGGCGAAGTTTTCCTGGGGCGGCGATGCGTGGGCGTGGTCGCCACGGCGGCGCGTCGGCGCGAACAACGCGGCGGAGCCATACGCGGGTGACCGGGTAGTCCGGCCGGGTTCAAGAGGCCTCACACCCCCCGGGGCGGAGGTGGCGATGTTCTGCGGCCGTTCTGGCCGCGGCGGCAGGGCGGCGCGAGCCAGATGAAAGGGCCTCTTTCCAACCGGGGGCCCGGTGGCGGTCAACCGGACCCGGCGGCCTTCGGTCTGGGAGTTGGCCCCGTCACAGGGTCCCCGGCCCTCGTCGACCTTCCAACAGCACTGCCGCCCGCGGCACTCAACTCGTCCACCGGCGCCACGTTCCTGCAGCTCAGCGAGCGCGCGCGGCGACTTCGCCAGCTCGGCCCCTGCAGATAGAGACCCCGACGGCCGGGGCCTCCACGAGCGAGGTGAGACACGCAATGGCCAAGGCAGACCTGCCTCGACCAGCACCAGTCGGTCAAGCAATCCGGTCGGTGCCTCGCGTTACGCTTCAGGGCCGAGGCGAGACGCCGCAGCTTCACTTGGTCGCCGAGGACGACCCCGTTGTAACCCCAGAGGCGGCCGCGGTGCTGGCCCGCATAGTGAAGAGCCTTAGGGCTAGGAAGGGAGGCTCACCGACATGATGATGAGCCTGGGCGAGCGCAAACGGGCACGGCTGCGCGTCGCCGGACGCGACGCACACCGCAACCGAGGGGGCTCAGCCATTGTCCACGCCCGGACCACCATCGTCGAAGGTGACGGCTGGCTGTCCGGGGCACCGCTCCTACAAACTGGTCGACCCGAAGACGGGAGCTCTCGTCCATGACCGAGCTGTTCGCCGCTTATCTGCGCACCAGCACCGAGGACCGCCAGTCGCCCGAGGACTCGAAGCGCTGGCAGCTTGCCCTGGCCGACCAACTGATCCGACCTCATGGTGGCGCCATTACGGCCGTCTACCACGACATCGACGTGAGCCGCTCCGTCCCGTGGTCTCGCCGGCCCGAGGCAATGCGCCTCTTGGCCGAACTCCCCGACCGAAGTCGCGGGTGGCAGCGCCTCGTCATCGGCGAGCCCCAGCGGGCCTTTTCAGGGGCGCAGTTCCAGCTCGTCTTCCCCGTCCTGTGCCACTACGGCGTCGAGCTGTGGGTGCCCGAGATCGGCGGGGCGGTCGACCCCGACAGCGAGGCCCACGATCTGGTGATGAGCCTGTTCGGCGGGTTGTCCAAGGCCGAACGTCGCCGCATCCAGCACCGCACGAGGGCCGCCGTCCTGGCACTGGCCGTCCACGGGCGCTGGCTCGGAGGCCGGCCCAACTACGGTTACCGCCTCGTCGACACCGACCTGCCTCACCCCAACCGGGCCAAAGCCTCGGCCGGCGCACACCTAAGGACTCTCGAGCCCGAACCGGAAACTGCGCCCGTCGTTCGGAAGATCTTCGAGCTGTCTGACGCCGGGGTTGGCTTCCGTTCGATCGCACAGAAACTGGAAGCTGACGGCATCCCCAGCCCCGGGGAGACCGGGCCGCTCCGCCATCCCCGTTCGGCGGGGGTCTGGGGCGGCTCGGCGGTAAGGGCGATCCTGGTAAACCCGCGCTACCTCGGCCACCAGGTCGCCGGGCGCCAGCGCCGTCACGACGAGCTGCTCGACGCCCATGACCCGGCTCTCGGCACAGTCTCGCGGCAGCACTGGCAGGACCGCGAGACCTGGGCGTGGTCGGACGAGCTTTCCTGGCCCGCCCTTGTCCCCATTGAGCTGTGGGAGAGGGTCAACAAGCGCCTTAAGAACACTTATGGCAGCGCTCGGCGGCGGCCGCGGGCGCAAGCGGGCAAGTACCTGTTGACCGGGTTGCTTCGGTGCGGGCACTGCGGCAAGGCCATGTTCGGCAACACGGCGAAGGGCAAGGCTTATTACCGCTGTGCCGCGACCAGGCCCGACTACGCCGCGCCCGCGGTGCCCGGGCACCCGCCCACCTACATGGTCCGGGAGGAGCGTGTGCTTTCCGCTCTCGACGCGTGGCTAGGAACGCTTACGGAACCCGACCGCATCGACTCGACGGTCGCCGCCATCGTCGGCGCGGACAAAAAGACAAGTCCCGAGCCGCCCGTAGTCAACCAGGCACATCAGCATGAGCGGCGTCTCCAGGCGGAGCTAGAGCGCGTGCTCGCCGCCCTTCGAGCCGGTATGGACCCCGCGCTGGCGGCCGCTGAGACCCGCAAGATCCAAGCCGACATCGTGGCGGCGCGCGCCGTGATCGACGACTGGCGGAGATCGTGCGAGCATCCTGGCCTGCTGGCCGAAGCCGACGTGCGCGCCGTGCTTAGCGAAGCTGGAGGGCTCATAGGCCTCCTGGGAGAGGCGGACCGTAAGGAGCGCGCTTCCCTCTACCAGGCGCTTGGCCTCAGCCTCCGTTACGAAAAAGAAGCCCCAACCGGGCGGGAACTTGTCCGAGCACGGTTGGAGCTAACTCGTGGCGGGGGCTGGATTTGAACCAGCGACCTCTGGGTTATGAGCCCAACGAGCTACCTGACTGCTCCACCCCGCTGCGACCTACCTTACCATCTGATGACATCTCCGCCGTCGGAGTT
>JBEKNX010000265.1:0-6723 GCA_049522375.1 Acidimicrobiales bacterium
CCCCCCACCACCCAGCCGAGCACGACGGCGCCCCCGAGCAGCACGACCGTCCCGCCCGCCCTCACCACCACGACCACGCCGCCCGCGGCCACCACGACCACGCCGCCCGCGGCCACCACCACCAGCCCGCCCACCACCGAACCGAGCACGACCGCGCCCACGACCGCGCCCACGACCGCGCCCACGACCGCGCCCACGACCGCGCCCACGACCGCGCCGGCGTCCACGACGACCACATCGCCCGCCGCCACCACCACGACCACCCCAGCGGCCACGACCATCCCAGCCAGCACGACCACCCCAGCGTCCACGACCATCCCAGCCAGCACGACCACCCCAGCGGCCACGACCACCCCAGCGACCACCACTGTTCCCGCTGTCGTCGCCCTGGCCGGCTCCCAGAGCGGTAGGCGGCCCGGTCCCGGGGCGCCGGCAACGGTGCTCTCCGGTGCCCTTTGGGCGGTACTGGCTGCCCTGCTGGCTGGCATTTTGGCCGGCTCGTTGGTGTGGTCGCGGAGCCTGGCGCCCAGGGCCCGCCGGCCCGTCTACCGAGTAACGGAGGCAACAACGTGACCATAACGACACCAGTGACCGGTCCCTCGACCGCCCCGGCCGCCGTCCGCTCAGCCCCTGGCGCAGGTGGCCCCGAGATGGCCGTGTTCGTCCAGATGTTCGACAGCCTGGTGAGCAACGTGACCACAGTCCTGCATGGCAAGGAGGACGTCGTCCGCGCCGCTCTCACCTGCGTACTGGCCGAGGGCCACCTATTGATCGAAGACGTGCCCGGGGTAGGCAAGACCTCATTGGCGCGGGCTATCTGCAAGTCGGTCAACCTGACCTGGAACCGCGTCCAGTTCACGCCTGACCTCTTGCCCAGCGACATCACCGGGGTGACCGTCTTCGACCAGGCCACCTCCAGCTTCAACTTCCGCCCGGGCCCGGTGTTCGCCAACATCGTCCTCGGTGACGAGATAAACCGGGCGTCACCGAAGACCCAGTCGGCCCTCCTCGAGGTCATGCAAGAACAGACCGTGTCGACCGACGCCGCTGTCTACCCGGTCCCCCGCCCGTTCGTGGTCATCGCCACCCAAAACCCGATCGACCTTGAAGGCACCTACGTCCTGCCCGAAGCTCAGCTCGACCGCTTCTTGATGCGCCTGTCGGTGGGCTACCCGTCCGCCGAGGCCGAAGCAGAGGTGCTGAGGACGGAAAAAGACTCTGCCACCGTCGAGCACTTGCCCGCCGTCATGGAACGCGACGCCCTCCTCGCCATGATCGAGTTCGTCAAGCGCGGGGTCGAGGTGTCGCGGGCGATCGAGCAGTACATCGTGGCCATTTGCGCCAGCACCCGGGAGATGCCCGAAATCCGCCTCGGCGTATCCCCCCGGGGCGGCCTGGCCCTGCTCAGGGCGGCCCGGGTGGTGGCCGCCACCGCGGGTCGGCCCTTCGTGACCCCCGACGACGTCCAGGCCATGGCCTCGCCCACCCTGGCCCACCGTTTGATGCTGCGTCCCGACGCCGAAATGCAGGGCAGGACTTCGGCCGAAGTGATCGCTCGCGCTGTCCAGGCCGTCGCTGTGCCTAGAGCCGTCGTCCGGTAGGCACACTGTGACGCGATTGGGCTGGGGCGCGGGCACCGCGGGTTTGGTGCTGCTCGTCATGGGCCTGGCGGCCAGATGGGCTCCCTTGATCGTCCTGGGAGCGGGCCTCCTGGCCCTGGTGGCGGGGGCGGTCGTGTACGTCGTACTCTCGCCCCGGCTCAAGCTGGTGCGCGCCGTCGAGCCTCCCCGGGTCGAAAAGGGGCAACCCGCCATCGCCGTGGTCCAGGCGACCAACCGGTCCTGGCGAGCGCTGAGCGGCCTGGTGATAGAACAGCGCCTGGGAGCAACGGTGTTTCGCGCCGAGCTCCCCACCCTGGCCAGAGCGGCAACGAGCCTGCGGACCTACCGCCTTCCCACGTCCCAGCGCGGCACCTACAGCATCGGGCCGGTGGAGATACCCAGGGCGGACCCTTTCGGCCTGTGCCGCCGGGTCACGGCCCTGGGCGAACCGCAGTTAATTTCCGTACACCCCAGGGCCCTGTCGCTGAGACCGCTGCCCACGGGGACGTCCCGCAACCTGGAGGGCCCGTCGAGCGACACGTCCCCCCAGGGCAGTGTCACGTTCCACCGCCTGCGCGAGTACGTGATCGGCGACGACCTGCGCACGGTGCACTGGCCCTCGACGGCCCGCCTGGGCAAGCTCGTGGTGCGTCACTACGTCGACACCGCGCAGCCGTACACGGTCGTGCTGGTGGACCTGCGCCCCGAGGTCTACTCGCCCGAGACGTTCGAGGAGGCGATGGACGTGGCTGCCTCGGTCGCCACGTCCATGTCCTCCGGCAAGGCCCCCGTCCAGGTCAGGACCACCGCGGGCGAACGTGTCGGCGGCCCCGGCCAGCGGGACCCCGTCCCCCTGGTCGATTACCTGACCGACGTGGCTCCCACGCCCGGTGGCTCCCTGTCCGCTCAGCTGGTGCCGCTGCGGCGCGACCGGGGCGGTAGCGCGCTGGTCGTGGTGACGGGGGAGCTCGATGTGGAGAGCTTGCCGGCCATAGCTTCGATGAGCCGTTTCGACCATGTCATAGTGACCTCGCTCGTACCGCACCCGGTGCCGGCGCCCGCCTACCCGGGGGTGAGGGTGTTCGTGACGAGCACCGCCAACGAGTTGGCCCAGGCGTGGGACGGTTGGGTGGTCCGGTGAGCTGGAAGCCGAGCGTGCCCAAGCTTCTGGTCGGCATCGTCCTGCTGAGCGCGGCCGCCGGCGCCTTCCTGGCCGCCACGCCGTGGTTGCGGGCGTACCAGGTCGCCCACGCCCCCCTCCTGCTGGCCCTGGCCGCCGTGCTCCCCGTTGTCATCAGCGTCGTTGCCTGGCGCGTGACGCGCTCCTCGGTGCTCGTCTCTTATGCGGTGTCGGGGACCGGTCTGGTGATATTGCTGGTGGTCAGCAACGGTTTCGACTTCTACGGCACGTGGGACCCCCTGGTCCACGTGCCGGCGCAGTTGCTCACCGAGACCCTTCCACTGAGCGGGGGCAGCTCGTTGCTGGCCGCCCCCGTGGTGCTGACGTGGCTGTGCGGCGCAGTGTCCGCCGAGCTCCTCGGGCGCCCCAGCCGCCCGTCGGCGCTGGGCACGGCGGTGCCTGTCGCCTATTTCGCCCTCGCCTTCGTCGCCACTACCTCGGGCCCTGCCGGGGGGACCGTACCCGAAGGCGCCGCCCTGCTCGGTGTGCTGGTGGTGTGCGCTCTGGCGCGTCAGGGCCTGATCGAGGCGGAGGCGGCTCGGGCCGGGACAGGGCGGAGCGCCACGGGACAAGAACCGGCGCGGCGCCGTAGTTCCTGGCGGCGAGCGGCGGCGGGAGCGGTCATGGCGGCAGCCCTGGTGGTGTCCTTGGGTGCCGGGATCGGGAGCGTCCCCGCGCTGGCCTCCAGGCCGACCACCGTCAGCCGGCCGACGCAGCTGCTTTCGGGCATGGTCGTCGACCCCCTCGACACCCTGGCCGCGCTACGCAGATCCGGCTCACAGGCGCGGGACCTTTTTGACGTCCAGGTGCAAAAGGCCTGGAGCGGTTATATACCGGTGGCCGCGCTCGACGAGTACGACGGCGACACGTGGAGCTTCTCGGCCACGTTCCGGCCGACCGGCGGCCGTGTCCCCTCTCCTGCCACCCTGGTGGCCAGCGAGCCGGAGGCCCAACCTCTGGTGCAGCGCTACACGCTCGAAGGCAGCACCGGGCTTCCCTTCCTACCGGCCTTGGACCGCCCCGAGCAAGTTGACGGCCTGGCCGTCGACGCCGACAGCAGCACAGGGATGCTGGCCGCCTTGCCCGCCATCCCGGCGTCCTACAGCGTTGTCTCCCTGGTACCGCCGGGCACGATCGGGCAGCTCTCCTCCGCCGCTGGGCTGGCATTCGGGGCCGAGGTGCCCGGCGGTGGCGCGCCTGCTTACACCGCCTTGCCCGTCGGGTCAGCGCCGGACGTCGCCGCCGCCGTGCGCTTCGCTGCCAGCCTCACCGGACTGCCGGCTACGCCCTCGGTGGCGTTCCTGCAGAGCCTCTCCAGCTCGCTGCGGGCGCAGGAACGACGCGTCGCCGAGGCCGGGCGTTCCTCCGGGGCGCAATCGGCACCGGCCGCGTTGGCCGGCACATCGCTGGCCCAGGTAATGAACGCCGTGACCGTCGACCGGGTCGCCACGCCCGAGCAGTTCGCCACCTTCTTCGCCGTCGTGGCCCGGTACCTCGGCGTACCGGTCAGGGTGCTAACCGGCTTCCGGGCCCCGGCGGCAGGGTCGACGCATGGGCCCCTGCCCCCCGGCGATTACCAGTTGACCAACCGGGACGCCTGGGCGTGGGACGAGGTACCAGTGCTGGGCTACGGCTGGGTCGTGGCCGACCCCAGCCCGGTGCGGACCACAGCCGACGTGTCTGCCCCTCCCGAGCAGGTGACGGCGAGCCCGACTACCGTACCCAAGCAGGTCACGGCCCTGCCCGGCGGGGGCGCCGCCCACGCCATCGCCAAGCCGGTCAACGTCAAGCTGGCGCATCCCTTGAACATCGACTGGCTGCTCGTAGCCGGCGCCGGCGTGCCGGCGGCGATAATCTTGGCGCTGCTGGTCGGTGGCTTGGGCCTGCCTGCGCTGCGCCGGTGCCTGCGCCGCCGGGCCCGGCACCAGACCGGCGACCCTGCCCTGCTGACGGCGGGGGCGTGGCTGGAGCTGATCGACGGGCTGTTCCGTCTCGGTGTGCAAGTGGACGGTTCGGCCACCAGCAGGGACGTGACGGCCGAGGTGACCAGCCGGTTCGGGGACGCCTTCGGGCCGCCCACGAACGTCCTGGCCGATCTGGCCGACCAGGCCCTGTACAGCACCGAGTGGCCGGTCGATGAGGTGGGTGCCCGCTTGGCCTGGGACACCCAGCGCCAGATCTACAGCGCGCTGCGCTCTTCTGTCGGCCAGCGCGACCGGGCCCGGTCACTCCTGCTGGTGGGCCCGTCCCCGGCCCGGCCCGGCCCGGGAGGCGGGCCATGAAGTTGCGCCGTAACGTCCCGGCGACTGCGGCTCCGACCACGTTCCCCGGGTACGCCAATATCGTCGAGGTCGCTACCGGGACCTTTGCCACCGTCTACCGAGGCGTGGAGCTGGGGACCAAACGGGCCGTCGCCTTGAAGGTGATAAGGGTGGCCGACACCTCGCCTCGCATGGTCGAGGTCTTCAACAAGGAGCTGGGAGCGCTCGCCCTGCTGAGCAACCACCCCAATGTGACGACGCTTTACGGGTCGTTCTTCACCCCCGAAGGGCGTCCCGTGCTCGTTCTCGAACTGTGCCGAGAGTCTCTGGCCCAGCGTGTGCGCCAACAGGGCCCACTGTCGCCCGCCGAAGTCATCCAGGTGGGCGTGAAGATCGCCGGCGCCTTGGAAACCGCCCACCGTTCGGGGTTCTTGCACCGGGACATGAAACCTCAGAACATACTCGTCTCCCAGTTCGGCGAGCCCGTCCTCGCCGACTTCGGGGTGGCCGCCCTGCAGGTCGCGGCCCAGTCCACCGAGGGGGTGTTCGGTTTCACGACCCTGCACGCCCCCCCCGAGGCCCTCGAAGGCCAGCCTCTGCACCCGGCGGCCGACATCTATGGCCTGGCCTCGTCCATGTACCAGCTTCTTTTGGGCCACGGCCCCTTCGCTGCTTACGAAGGGGAGGCGCCCGCCTCGGTCATCCTGCGCATCCTGCGGGATCCCGCTCCCCGGCCACCGCTGGCCGCCGCGCCCATCGCCCTGGCCGACCTCATGGAGAAAGCCCTGGCCAAGGACCCGGACAAACGGCCTCAGTCGGCGGGCGCCTTTGCCGAATCCCTCAGGGCCATCGAGGCCCTGGCCGGGTGGCCGCAAACTGCCTACGTTGTGTGGGCGAGCGCGACGCCGCCAGGTTTGCCCCTCCCTGGCCAAGACGCTCCCGGCGAGGTCGCCCCCCCGGGCGACCAGGCTGTAGCCGCCAACCGCGAGCACCTCGTAGCGTCGCGTCTGTCGGAGCTGCTGCAGTAGCCCGAGCCGCAGCGCCGGTCAATTAGGCTGGCAGCGCCGGTCAATTAGGCTGGCAGCGCCGGTGCGAACTCCAGGGCGATCCCGTTGGGCCAGAGCCTCGGCTTATCTGCCGTCGGGTTGGCGCGGCACCATGCTCGTGGCCGCGGCGGTCACCGTGCTCAACTGGCCGGGCTGGGCGCAGATAGAGACGGGCCTGGACCCCTCGTGGCAGGCGGGTTTGGCGGTGGCCTTCGCCCGCCAGTTCCAATGGGGCCCGCAGATGGACTTCACTTACGGGCCTTACGGTTATGCCGGCTTCATGGAGCCCTTCTACCGCTCGACGGCCCTGATCGCCATCCTTTACGTTTTCGCCGTCACCTGTCTATTGGCCGCCCTGATGGTGGCGGGGTTGCGCCGGTACTGGAGCCTGGCCTCGGCGGGGGTCATCGCCTGGGCGGTGATCGCCCTTTCCTGGGCGGTGACCCGCGCCGCTGATTTCGCCTCGGTGGCCGGTCTCGGCCTGGCACTGGGCGCTCTGCAGTCCCGGCGCCGGACCGTGCGCGCCACGCTCGTCTCGGTGTTGGGGGCGCTGGCCGGCTTCGCTCTTCTCGTCAAGCTGAACACAGGCGTGACCCTCACGGGGCTACTGGTGCTGGCCCTAGTGGGAGCGGACG
>JBEKNX010000266.1:0-6718 GCA_049522375.1 Acidimicrobiales bacterium
TTAGTTCTACTTCTTCGGACGCAGCTGGAACGCCAGTACGATCTCGGAGAAGCCGCGGGACATCGCATAGAAGCCGACCCAGAGCAGCAGCAGCAAAGCCCGGCCTGGGAAGAACTGCTGCGAGGCCCAGAACCCCAGGCCGACTTCGAGGATGCCGGTCGCGAGGCCCAGCCCCCAGATGGGGTTGAACGGCTGAGTGGCAACCGACTCGAAGATGTCGAGAGACCCCTTGAAGACCAGGAGGAACCCGAGCACCGAGGCCAGGGACCAGAAGGCACCGAAGCAGTCATGACCCGACGCCACCTGACGACTACGCAGACGCGGGGTCCTATTGGGCCCCGGTCGTCACGCGCATTTTGGATCCGGGCTTTGCCGCCGACGGCTCTCACCCGGCGGACGGAACCGACAAGGGCACTCATCCCTACGGCGTCGACGAAGTTGAGATGGCGCAAGTCGATGTGCAGGTTGGTCTCGGGACGAAGGACGTTGTGTACTGCGTGCCGTCGCGCTGCAGCACCGCTCCAGTCCAGGCGGCCAGTGGGCCTACAGACGATGCTGAGATCCGAGCCGACGTAGGTGTCGATCATCTTTTTCTCCTCGGTCACCCCGATGCTCCTGGTTCCACATGATCGTTCAGCTCGGGGTGAGCACGCATCGCCCGAACCGGGTGATCGTCGCGCTCGGTGCAGTTGCGTACCGCCTCAGCTGCCCGCACGGCACGATCGGTACGGTTTGCGTCTCGCTTCTCGGTTGCCTCGTGTTGGCGCGCCAGGGCCAGCCATGCGGTGAAAGGCACTATCGCCCAAGCGGAGGACGGCGACCGGTCAGGCGTGCTGGTAGCCAGGCGAAGTAGATGGCGTCGCGCAAAGCGTGATTGGCACCAGGGCCAAGCAGGTACCAAGTGGAGGGCGCGGGCCCAGGGCCGCCAGGGCCGACGGCTGCCGCCGAACGAACGATCACCCGTTCCGGGTGATGCCGGCTCACCTTTAGCTGGGGCACGATGGGGGTCATGAGAGGCGATTTGCACCACGCGGACCGGCCGATGAGCTACGAGATTGTCGTTCGCGGCCACTTAGGGGAGTTGTTGCTGTACGCCTTCCCCGACCTCGAGCCGGAGAGGCGCGACGGGAACACCATTCTGAGGGGTGCGCTCCCAGACCAGGCCGCGTTGCACGGAGTGCTGGCCGAGATAGAGGCACTCGGCATCGAGCTGCTCGCTCTCCACCGCTTACCCCTGGAGCCAGGTAACCCGGGAGAACAGCGTGAGCAAGGCGACGGTGGTCGGCCTCAGGAGGGGGAACCGTGATCGAAGTCCGGCTGGGCCCTGGTCCGAGCATCGTCTGCAGGCCGTGCGGAGAGCTGGACTGGGCTAACGCCGGGTCCCTCCGCCACTTCATAAGCGGCGCACTGCGACCGGGAGCCGAGGTGGTCATCGACTTGGGCGACATCGGCCGTATCGACGCCGTTGGGCTAAGCGCCCTTGTCGGGTCCGTCCGCCGCGTGCGAGCGTCCGGTGGGAAAGCCCGGGTATCGAACCCCCGTCCGCCGGTTCAGCGACGCATGCAACTGGTAGGCGTCCATGGACTACTGACGGGGTGCTCGGCCAGAAATGGCAACGACCAGGCTGCTTGAGCGGGTGCACTTAGGGTTGACTCAACAATAACTACCTGACTCTGAGGGTACATCTATCGGTATGCGGTTGCGGGCGCGGTGTTACGCGGGTGAGCACCTCGTAGTCCTGTTGTCCCAGTACGTACGAGGTTTTTGACGCGTCGTCCAGTCCGCGACGCGCCGCGCCCAGCTGGCAGCCCGCTCGGTCTACGACGCCCAGGTCGCCGAGCTGCTCGGCATCGACCCCGGCACCGTCGCCTGGGGCCGCCAAGAGCTCACGAGCTGGCCACGCCGGACCGGCTCTGGCGCCACTTGCACAACGGGGGCGCTCGACGCTGGGCCTGCGCCGCCTCGGCCACGACGCGCTGTGGGTGTCGTGCAAGGATAGGACCCGATGTTCGCTCACGAGCGATCTGACACGGCTGGCGCGTCGTCGGTTGGCCGCCGGGTGGTGCCGCGTCCGCAGCTCTTCGAGCGGCTCAACGCCTCTCGGCGCGTGGTGCTGGTCTCGGCCCCGGCGGGCAGCGGGAAGACGGTCCTGCTGCGCTCGTGGCTGCAGGCGGCGGGCTTGGAGGAGCGCGCCGCCTGGGTCGCGGTGCAGGGCACGGAGCGCGATCATCAGTCGTTCTGGGTCGCGCTGGCCGATGCGTTGCGATCGACGATAGCCGGCGCCACGCTCGTGCGCGGAGTGACCGCGGCTCCCGATCTTCAGGCTGGGGAGATCCTCGAGCGGCTAGTCGAGGACTTGAGCTCGCTCGAGGACGATCTCTGGCTCGTGATCGACGACTTGCACGAGCTGCGCTCGGCGGAGGCCCTCCGCCAGCTGGAGCTGTTCATGATGCGGGCGCCCGGGCACCTTCGGTTCGTGCTCGTCACCCGCCACGACGTACGCCTCGGGCTGCACCGCCTGCGACTGGAAGGGGAGCTGACCGAGATCCGGGAGGCGCACCTCACCTTCACCCTCGACGAGGCGCGCAGCTTGTTCGAGGCGGCCGGGGTGCAGCTCTCCGACGCCGCGCTGGCCTCGTTGCATGCCCGGACCGAGGGCTGGGCTGCGGGGCTTGCCCTCGCGGCGCTGTCGCTCGTAGCGCACCCCGACCCCGACCGCTTCGCGGCCGAGTTCTCCGGCAGCGAGCGCACCGTGGCCGAGTACCTGCTCGTCGAGGTGCTGGACCGCCAACCGGGACCGGTCAGGCGTTTGCTCCTGCGCACGTCGCTGCTCGAGCGAGTGAACGGCGCGCTCGCCGACCTCCTGACCGGAGAGCCCGGTTCGGAGGAGATCCTGCACGAGCTCGCCGACGCCAACGCCTTCGTGGTGCCCATTGACGCCCAACGGTCGTGGTTCCGCTACCACCACCTGTTGGCCGACCTACTCCAGCTCGAGCTGCGCCGCACCGCACCGACGGAGCTCCCGGCGCTGCACCGGGCTGCCGCTCAGTGGTACGCCGAGCACGGGTACCCGGTCGAGGCGGCGCGCCATGCCCAAGCGGCGGAAGACTGGGGCCTGGCGGCTCGTCTGCTCTCCGAGCACTGGGCCAGCCTCTACCTGGGCGGGCGGAGCACCAGCGTGCATGAGCTCCTGGCCCGGTTCCCGCCCGCCCGCCTCAGTGCCGATGCCGAGCTCACCGCGCTGAGGGCGGCCCGCGAAGTGTTCTGGGGGTCGTTGGAGGAAGCCGAGCGTTACCTCAACCGGGCAGCGCAAGGGTTGGAAGGGAGCGAGGGGCTGCTGGCGGTGCCTGCGGAGCGGCGCTGGCACTTGCAGGTCCTCCTCGCCATCATGCGTCTCTGGCTCGCCCGGCGGCGCGGCAACCTGTCGGCCGTGGCCGAGCAGGCGCACCGGTTGCTCGCCCCCGCTGAGGCCGCGGACGCGGCACAGCTTGGGCTGAGCGAGGACATGCGGGCGCTGGCGGTGATCACCCTGGGCATCGCCGAGGCCTATGCGACGCGGCTGGAGGACGCGGACCGGCACATGCAGCAGGGCGTCGCCCTGGCCCGCCGGGCCGGGCGGCCCTATCTCGAGCTCCTCGGCCTGGCGCACGGGGCAGCAGTCGCGGGCTTCCGGTCCTATGCGGTGGGAGAGCAGCGCAGCAGGCAGGCGATCGAGCTCGCGCGCCGGCACGGCTGGGGCGAGGACCAGTCCGCCGGCGTCGCTTACGGGGTGCTTGGCGCCGTGACGGTCGGCCAGGGCCGGCTGGCGGAGGCAGAGCCGTGGCTCGAGCTCGCCGAGCAGACCCTGCGGACCGAGACCGAACCCGCCGTCGGGATGATCATTCACTATTCTCGCGGCCTGCTCGAGCTCGCTCGTGGCCGTAACGAGGAGGCACTGAAGGCCCTCGAGGCCGCCGAGCGGCTGGCCGGCACGCTCGTCACACTGCCCACCCGGGCTTTGCGGGTGCGAGCCTACCGGCTGTTCGCCCTCGTGCGGCTGGGCCAGACCAGCCGCGTCGAAGCCGCCCTCGCCGGGCTGGACGAGCACGAGCGCGCCAGCGCAGAGATGCGCACCGCCCTGGCGTGGCTGCGCCTCGCCCAGCACGACCCGCAGGCGGCGACGGCCGCGCTCGCCCCGGTCGTCGACGGCTCCGTCGGTCCGCCTTGGGCAGTGGCGGCTCTGCTGGTGGAGGTGACCGCACGCGGCGCTCTCGGCGACTCGGACGCCGCCGGGCGTGCCCTGGAGCGGGCGCTCGATCTCGCCGAGCCGGACCGCAGCCTGGTCCCGTTCCTGGTCCACCTCGCGCCGGGCCTCCTCGAGCGCCATGCCTGGCATACCACCGCGCACGCCGCCCTGATCTCGGAAATCCTGGACCTGTCCGCCGGGACGAGCAGGCCCGCGCCACCACCCGGCAGAGCGCCAAGCCTGCACGAGCCCCTGTCAGACGGTGAGAAGCGTGTCCTTCGTTACCTGCCGACCAACCTTTCCACTCCCGAGATCGCACGGGAGCTCTACTTGTCGGTGAACACAGTGAAGACGCACCTGAGCCACATCTATGACAAGTTCGGCGCGCACACCCGAACGCAGGCGGTTGAGCACGCCCGCGCTCTCGGCCTGCTCGCGCCTTCCGGAGTTAGGCGCTGAGCGCGGACTTCTCGGACTTCGCCACGTACGACGGGCTGGTCCTCCTCGGAGACGCTGACTGAGCAAGGGGATGACCCGCTGGCACCCTCTAGGGGATCAGCGCCGTCCGAATGTCCAGTAGAGAACCGAGTTGCCTGGGTTCAAGAGCATTAATGCCCGCCAGGCCTTCTTATTGCCACGGACCTGGTCGTCGCACCGGCTGCTCAAGTCGCGCCAAGCGAGCGCCGCGGAGACGACCTCGATCGCGACTAGCCATCCAAGTAGCAGTTTTTTCGGTTTCCCGTTCATAGTGCAAGGTCTATCGCACGGGCGTTCACTGATCGCGCGCCCGGCTGCTCCTCGTCCGGGCGAGACGCCGATGGCCTGGGGCGGGGCGGGCGCGGCCTGGTTGGGACTGGAGGGCAAAGCGGGCCTGCACGAGTGGAGGTGTGCAGCGGTGTTCGGGCCCACTCTCTGATGAGACGCCACGGGCGGAGAGAACCGACGACGCCGGCAAGAGCCTCCCTCGTTCAGGCCCACGGCGGGGTGGCGGGACCCTCGCCGGTGGTAATGAGGCGCCGCAGGCTCCCGTTGATGTAGAAGCCCCAGGCGTTCGAGCACGAGTCGAAGCACTCGAACTCGGGGACCAGACCGAGGTGCGAGAACCGCAGCTGGGTTTGTCCTTCCTTGCCGGAAATCTCGAAGATGATGCGGGTGCCGGTCCACTCGCCGGGGTCTTGAGGGCCGGCGAGATGGGAGCCCACAACCTGCCAGACGACCTTCTGTCCGGGTGCGAGCTCGGTGACCTTCTGCTTGGAGTAGTGGACGTTCCCGTAGCGGTAGGAGAACTCACCACCGATCTGGTCGGCGGGCCCGTCGATGTCACCGGTCCACCACTTCTTTGGGTTGGTGATGGCGGCGAAGACCTCTTCGGGAGACTGGGGAACGGTGAAGGTGCTGTGGAAGTCCTGGCTGGTCATGACGTAACGCCTTTCTTGGTCATTGAGGATCTGATTGCTAATGATCTGTTTGCGTGAAGAGCCGTTCCACCCGTTTGGGGGGTGTCTTGTTGTGTCTACGAGGCGATGGCTGCCGGCTCGACGAAGGTGGCGAGCTGGCGTTCGAGGGACTTGATCTCGCCGCTTCGCCAGCTCTGGGCGCAGGTTCTGGGTCAGCGAGAACGCCGCGGCCTTGGACACCGAGTAGGACGGGATGATCGGCAGTGCCGCCAGAGATGCAATGGACAGCACGTTGACCACGGCGCCGTGGCTGCGGGTCAGGAGTGGCAGGAACGCCTGGGTCAGGTCGTAGGGGCCGAACAGGTTGACCGCTAGGTGCGCTTCGAGCGCGGCCCGATCGCTCAGGTCGTCGTAGCGCCGGACGCCGGCGTTGTTGATGAGGAGGTCAAGTGAGCCGACGGCCCGGGCAGCCGCTTCAATTTGGGCCCGGTTGGTGATGTCCAAGGCGAGGGGGATGACCCGCCCGTCGGTGTGGGCCATGGGCTGGCGGGTGCCGGCGTAGACCTGCTTGGCGCCGCGTCGCAGCGCTGCGGCGACCAGAGCTCGTCCGATGCCGCGGTTGGCGCCGGTCACCAGGACGGCCTTGTCGGTCAGGGTGGTGTTCATGGGTTTCTCCTTGTGGTGAGGTTGTTGCTGGTTGTCAAATTGGGTGAAGGCGAGACGGTTAGCGAGCTGGCCGCTCGAGGGGGTTGGGCACGCCCTTGCCGGTCCGGATCAGGCCGCGCAGACTGGTGCGCAGATAGAAGTCCCACGAGTTGGAGCACACGTCGAAGCACTGGTAGGCGCGGACGAGCCCGAGATGCGTGAAGCAGATCTCGGTCTTCGACCCGCAGGCGATGTCGAAGCGGATCTCGGTACCGTTCCACTCGGTGGTGTCGTCGGTGAAGTTGAAGTAGTTGTCGACCACCCGCCATACCACCCGGGTCGGGCTGGTCATCTCGGTCACCCGGATGGTGCAGCGGTGCAGATCTTGGTGGTGGTAGGTGAACGTTTCGCCGAGGATGTCGGTGGGGCCGTCGATGTTCTCTGACCACCA
>JBEKNX010000267.1:0-7733 GCA_049522375.1 Acidimicrobiales bacterium
GTGCACAAGGCCAACCCGAAGGCGTTCTTGGGCGACTTCGCTGCCGGCGACGGCCAATGGGTCCTCGCCCTGATGCAGCAGGCCGGCGCGTGGCCGTTCGTTTGGAACGGCGGTGCCAACGTCACGATCAACTTCACTGGGCCCAAGCAGATGGCCTTTGCCAACTGGTGGCAGAAGCTGGTCAGCGAGGGCGCGATCGACCATATCTACGACTCCTTCGCGACCGGCAGCCCCTTCTTCGAAGGCCTCAATTCCGGCCTCTACCTCACCTGGCCGACCTCGGCTTGGGGGCCGTCGTACTTCGCCAGCTTTGTGACCAGCAAGTCCGCTGGTGGCTGGGTGCAGGCCTCCCTCCCGGGCAGCGCCACTTCGTCGGGTAACTGGGGCGGCTCGACCTACCCGGTCTTTACAGCGAGCAAGCACCCGGCCCAGGCGGCTGTGTTCACTGAATGGCTCTGCGGTTCGGCGCAAGCATGGAAACTCGAGGTGACCCCGCCGTCGCTGCTGTTCCCCAACTTCAAGCCCGAACTGTCCGCGCCTGGGATGCTGAGCTTGACCATCCCGATGCTGAAGAGCGGCACCTCGCTGTTCGCCGCCCCGGCCAAGTCGGCGCCCGGGATCCCCGCAGTCACCTGGCCCCCCTTCATGACCTACTACCTCAACAGCACCGAAGCTTGGGCGTCGAAGTTCGACGCCAGCAAGCAGACCCTGCCGCAGTACTTCCAGTTCCTGCAGACCACCATGGTCAGCTACGCCAAGTCGCAGGGCTTCACGGTCAGCACCTAGCCAAAGGCGAGTAGATACCGGCCCGGCTCGGCCCGGCGTCACCGGCCCAGCTACGTTTGAAGGCACTGGGGACGGGGAGGCTTTGTACCCTCCTTGCCCCCAGCGGCCGGGCCTAAGCGGCTATGCCAGTAGAAGCGTAGAATCCTGAGGAGCGGGACCGAACGGGGTGCCCGTCCTCCGAGCGTGGGAGCAAGAAGTGGCCCAGGTCGCTACTAGAGGGGTCGAGGACCGCAGGGGGGCACCACCCCCACCCGCGGCTGGGGCCGCGGTCCGGGCACACCGCCGAACGTTCCAGCGGCGCCGCGACCGGCGCGGGCTCTGGTTCGTCTTGCCGTTCTTCGTGATCTTCTTGATGTTCCTTGTCGTCCCGCTGGCCTATTCCGTCTACACCAGCTTCTTCACGACACGGCCCTCGGCGACGGAGCCTTCTGGACCGGGATGGGGCGCACCTTTTTGTTCGCTGCGATACAGGTCCCCGTCATGGTGATCATCGCTACCTTTTTCGCGACCATCTTCGACATGGGCGTTGCCAGGTTCGGAGGCGCCTTCCGGGCAGTGTTCTTCCTTCCATTTGCCGTGCCTGGGGTAGTCGCCACGGCGATGTGGGGGTCGATGCTTCAGACCCGGGTGGGCGTGTTCGTCCGTGTCTTCGCCGACCTCGGGCTGCCCGACCCTAACTTCTTCGGTCCGGCCCATTTGCTCGGGGTGATCATCGCGATCGCCATCTGGGAATGGACGGGCTTCACGATCATCCTGTTGTACACGGCCCTCAAGTCCGTCCCGCGCGACGTCGTCGAGTCCGCCATCGTCGACGGGGCCAAGTTCAGCCGGATCATCACCCGGATAAAGCTCCCCATCATCCGGCCCGCGATCGTCCTCGTAGTCATAATCAACGTCATTGGCGCCTTGCAGCTGTTCACGGAGCCGTACCTGCTGTCGCCCATGGCGCCCAACATCTCCTCCAACTACACGCCCACTGTGTACATGTACAACCAAGCTTTCTCCGCCCAGTTCTATAACTTCGCGGCGGCGATCGCGGTGGTCCTGGCCTTCATCATCATCCTCATATCCGCGGCGTTCCTGCTCTCGCAGCGCCGGAAGGGAGCGTTGGTGTGAGCACCGCAACCGTCCCAGTGCGTGCTTCCAAGGCCCAGCCCAAGCGCCACCTCGGCATTACCGCTGATACCCCGCTGCGGCTTTATGGCCTCCGGCGAAGCACCATCAACCTCGTGACCCTGGCGTGCGCGGTCTTCGCCGTGTTCACCCTGATCCCCATCTGGTGGCTCGTCGTCTCCTCGACCAAGACCGCGACCAACGTGAACTCCACGTTCGGGTTCTGGTTCGCCCATCCGTTCGCGCTGTGGTCGAACCTGAGCGAGGTCTTCACCAACAGGGAGGACGGCTCGTTCTTACAGTGGCTGGGCAATACCGCAATATATGCGGCCGTCGGAGGTATCGGGGCGACGGTGCTGTCGGCGATGGCCGGCTACGGCTTCGCCCGTTTCAACTTCCGCGGCAAGAACGCCTTGTTCCTGTCCGTCATGGCCGCCCTCCTCATACCCATCGTTGCCTTCGCCGTCCCGCTCTACCTCGTGTACGCCAAGGTCCACATGGACAGCACCATGCCAGGCATATTCATCCCCTTCATGATCAGCCCGGTCAGCGTCTACCTGATGCGGGTCTACGCCGGTGGCTCGGTCCCGCGTGAGCTGATCGACGCCGCGAGGGTCGACGGCGCTGGGGAGGCCGGGATCTTCATACGCATCGCGGTCCCCCTTATGGTGCCGGCCCTTGTAACAGTTTTCATGCTCAATGTCGT
Organism: Acidimicrobiales bacterium; assembly: GCA_049522375.1. Taxonomy (GTDB): domain Bacteria; phylum Actinomycetota; class Acidimicrobiia; order Acidimicrobiales; family Palsa-688; genus Fen-671. The sequence continues at coordinate 2,606 of JBEKNX010000267.1, forward strand.
GAGCTCGTGGAACAATTTCTTCCTGCCTTTCATCGTGAACAACAGTGCCAAGCTGTACACGCTGACTCAGGGGCTTCAAATATGGTTCTGGCACACCAACATCTCGGGCAGCACCGAAGACTTCACGGCCATCACCATCGCCGCCAGCATGATCAGCATCATGCCCCTGCTTATGATGTTCATTGTGCTGCAGCGGTATTGGCGTGGTGGGCTGCTGCTAGGTGGCCTGACAGGGTAGCTGGGTGGCCGGGACTATGACACCCAAGAAGGTAATTGGAGGCCCGGTCGAGCCGCGACTGGCTGACCACGTGGCGCTCCAGCCCCTGGAGGCCGGCACGCTCCGCCTCGAGGGAGGGTTTTGGGGAGAGCGCCAGGTGCTCAATCGCGAGGTTACCATCCCCCATGGGATCGAGATGCTCGAAGAATGGGGGAGCCTCGACAACCTTCGCGTCGCCTCCGGTCGCGCCAACAAGGAGTACCGGCTCCCCCTGTTCATGGACTCCGACGTGTACAAGGTCCTCGAGGCGGTCGCCTGGGAGCGCCAGCACGGCGTTGTCTCAGAGCAGGAACGTTTTTTTGCCGACACTGTGGACCTGCTCGCCGCGGCCCAAGAAGCCGACGGTTATATCAACTCGTACGTCCAGGTAGTGCGGGCGGACAAGCGCTTTGGCGACCCCGCCATGGGCCACGAGCTTTATTGCGCCGGCCACCTCTTGCAGGCGGCCGTGGCAGAAGCCCGCAGTGGCGTGAGGCCCGCGGGAGCACTCGCGCTGGGCGATGTGGCCGACCGCTTCGCCAGGTACCTGCTAACTGCGGTGCCCGAGATGCCGACCTATGTCGACGGCCATCCCGAGGTGGAAACGGCCTTAGTGGAAGTGTACCGGCAGCAAGGTCGCAGGCCGCTGCTGGCGATGGCGGAAGACCTTATCGGCAGGCGTGGACATTCGTGCCTCAGCTGGGCGACTTTCCACTCGGACTATTTCCAGGACGACATCGCCGTCGTGGACGCCAAGGCTGTAAGGGGTCATGCCGTCCGGGCTCTCTACTTGCTGAGCGGCGTTGCGGACACCTATATCGAGACCGGGCGTGAGGAGCTCCTGCGCTCGTGCATGGCCCAGTGGGACGACATGGTAGGGGGTAAGACTTACCTGACTGGAGGTGTAGGGTCGCGTCACGAGAGCGAAGCGTTAGGCGATTGTTACGAACTACCGCCCGATCGCGCCTATTGCGAAACGTGCGCCGCTATTGCAAGCATTATGTGGAACTGGCGGATGTGCTTGATAACGGGCGAGGCGCGCTTTGCAGAGCTATTTGAGCGCACACTTTACAACGGTTTTCTTTCGGGCTGGGGCCTCGATGGTAAGAGCTTCTTCTATGTGAACCCCCTCCAAAGCAGAGGAGGCGTGACGCGCCAGCGCTGGTACCGTTGCGCGTGCTGCCCCCCGAACCTCATGCGCTTGGTCGCAAGCCTGGAGCACTATGTTGCGACCCGCACTGCTGACGGTTTGCAGCTGCACCAGTTCATGCAGGGCCGGATCGACGCCGCTGTCTGCTCTGGGCGGCTGAGGGCGCGCTTGCAGACCGGCTACCCCTACGACGGCTCGATTGTCCTGGTCGTGGAGGAGGCGCCACCGGCGCCAATGGACCTGGCGCTGAGAGAACCCTCGTGGTCGCCCGTCTCCGAGGTGGAGCTCAACGGCGCTTCGCAGCGGGTTGAGGCGAGCGCGGACGGCTACCTGCACCTGCGCCGCACCTGGAAAGCCGGTGATGAGCTGTCCATGCAATTGAGCCTGCGCCCGCGGGTGGTACGGGCGGTCTCTCGCATAGATGCGCTCCGGGGCTGTTTCGCGTTGGAGCGTGGGCCGCTGGTCTACTGCTTCGAGCCGGGAGCGGGGACCGGGCCTGAGGGGAGCGCCCCGACGGCACTAGAGGGGCTTTATGGCGCACCGGGACAGCGGCTAACCGAGCGGCTATCGCAGGTTGGGCCCGAGGCTGTTGTGGAGCTGGTGGTGGCGGCGCGCCAGTCGCCGGAGCACGCTCAGACGGGTTGGCCGTACCTTGAGGGCAGGGCGAGCAATGTCGGGACCGGTCGGGAACTCGACCATGCCGCCGTGCCTTATTACACCTGGTGCAACCGGGGACCTTCGGAGATGCGGGTGTGGCTGCCGGAGACTGTGGGCTCCAACGAGTGAACGTGCTCGGCCTCCGGAGGCGTCAGCGTCAGGGCGCCTTTGACCTGAGCGCTCTGGCAAAATAAACCTCGGAGGTTGATGACTTGGGCTTGGGCCAACACCATGAGGCGGTGCCGTCACCGAACGCACGTGCGAAACGATGGACCATCAAGGATGTCGCAGAGCGAGCCGGGGTCTCTATCGGCACGGCGTCCAAAGCACTGAACGGGCGCGGCAACCTCCGGGCTGAGACGCGCTCTCGGGTCCTGCGGGCCGCGGAGGACCTCGGCTTCGAGCCCAATGCCCTGGCGCGCAGCCTGCTGGCGGGGCGCAGCTTTACCGTAGGGCTCGTGACCACGGACAGCTTCGGGCGTTTCTCGATCCCGGTGATGCTCGGTGCCGAGGACGCCCTGGGCGCGGGGAGCGTCTCGGTCTTCTTGTGCGATGCCCGTGACGACGCCGAGCGCGAGCACCGTTACCTGCGCACCTTGCTCTCCCGTCAAGTCGACGGCATCATCGTTGCCGCCCGGCGCGTGGATCCCAGGCCCTCGATCGGCGCGGACCTGCCTGTGCCGGTGGTGTACGCGATGGCCCAGTCGCTGGACCGCCAGGACCTTTCCGTGTTGCCAGACGACGAAGGAGGTGGTCACGTTGCCATAGACCACCTCGTGGAGCAGGGCCGGTCCCGTATCGGGCACATCAGCGGGCCGGACCATTTTGAAGCCGCCCGCCGTCGCGCTCGGGGGGCCAACGAGTCGCTCACGCGCGCCGGGCTGAAGATGGCCGGGGGCGAGGTGCTCTTCGGGAGCTGGAGCGAAGAATGGGGACGACAAGCCACGGCCCTGTTGTTGGAGCGGGCGCCGGCTGCCGACGCCATCTTCTGCGGGAGCGACCAGATCGCACGAGGAGTAGCAGACGCCCTACGTGAGTGTGGGCGACGCGTCCCCGACGACGTTGCCTTGGTCGGCTTCGACAATTGGGGCGTGATGGCTGAAGCCTGCCGGCCGCCTCTCACCACCGTCGACCCTAACTTGATCGAGGTGGGACGGGTCGCCGCCCGTGAGCTCCTGGCCGCCATCGAAGGTCATGCACCAGGGGGCGTCCGCACTGTCGCTTGCAGTTTGGTTGTCCGGGAGTCGACCATTGGGAGCAACGGTTTGGTCGTCCCCGCCCAGGATGGTCCTATCAACGACAGGATGGTGCGATGAGCGATAGCGATGTGGGGACGGGCGACTCGCTGGACATCGACGCCTGGCGTCGACCGTCGTGGTCGGTAAAGGAGCGGGTCAGCGAGCTGATGAGCAAGATGTCCGTCCGGGAAAAGGTCGCTCAGCTGTGCAGCATGTGGCTGAGGACCGATGAGTCCGGCCAGGTCGCGCCGCACCAGCACGACTTCGCTCCGACCTCCATCGACTGGGAGGAGCTCATCCGGGACGGCCTGGGCCAGCTCACCCGGCCCTACGGCACTGCTCCGGTGGACCCGGTCGTAGGCGCGCGCGACCTGGCACAACTGCAAAGGCGTGTGGTGCAGGCGGGCAGGTTCGGGATCCCGGCGATGGTGCACGAAGAGTGCCTGACCGGCCTCACCGCTTGGCAGGCGACGATCTACCCGTCGCCACTCTGCTGGGGAGCGAGCTTCGACCCTCAAATGGTGGAACAGATGGGAGCGCAGATCGGCAGTACGATGCGCAAGCTGGGGGTGCACCAAGGTTTGGCGCCAGTGCTCGACGTCGTGCGCGACCTGCGCTGGGGACGGGTAGAAGAGACCATTGGGGAAGACCCGTTCCTGGTGGGCACGATCGGGAGCGCATACGTGAGAGGCCTCCAGTCGGCGGGCGTAATCGCCACCCTCAAGCACTTCGTTGGCTACTCCTCTTCGCGTGCTGCGAGGAACTTCGCTCCTGTCTCTATCGGGCGCAGGGAGCTGGCAGACGTCCTGCTCCCGCCGTTCGAAATGGCACTCAGGGACGGGGCCAGGTCGGTCATGAACTGCTATACCGACATCGACGGCCTGCCTGTTGCCGCTGATGGATCCCTGCTGAGCAAGCTCTTGCGGGACGATTACGGTTTCACGGGTACGGTCGTCTCCGATTACTTCTCCGTGGCGTTCCTGCAAACCCTTCATGGCGTCGCGCCCAGCCTCGGAGCGGCCGCCGCTATGGCGCTGGAGGCCGGCATCGACGTCGAACTACCCAACGTCAACGCGTACGGAGAGGAGCTGTTGCTCCTCGTGGGGTCAGGTGAGGTCGACCCGAGCCTTGTGGACCGTGCCGTCAGGCGCGTGCTGGCTCAAAAGTGCGAACTGGGGTTGCTGGACCCGGACTGGTCCCCTGAGCCGCCACTGGTCCAACTCGAAGTTGCTCCGCTGGACGAGCCAGCCCACCGACAGACAGCGAGGAAACTGGCCGAGCGTTCTATCGTCCTGCTTTCGAACGACGGTGTGCTCCCGCTGCGCAAAGGTCTGCGGGTCGCCGTCGTGGGGCCGTTGGCGTCCGAGCCCACGGCCATGCTCGGTTGCTATTCCTTCCCCATGCATGTGGGCGCCCGCCAGCCTGAACTGCCGCTCGGTGTGGACGTGCCCACCCTGCTGGACGCCCTACAGGGGGATCCCGAAGAGTACTCCGTCTCCTTCGCCCAGGGGTGCCCCGTCCTGGGGGGAGGCCCGGACGATATCGCTGTGGCGGCTCGAGCCGCGGCGGGCGCAGATGTTTGCATCGCGGTCCTCGGCGACCGCGCCGGTCTCTTCGGTGCGGGCACGTCCGGAGAAGGGTGCGACGCGACCGACTTGCGCCTTCCCGGGCACCAGGAAGAGCTGTTGGAGGCGGTACTGGCCACGAGCACACCGACGGTGCTTATCCTTCTCGTCGGCCGCCCATACGACATATCGCGTCAGGTCGGCCGGCTGTCTGCCGTGTTGTGCGGGTTTTTCCTCGGAGAGGAAGGGGCGACGGCCCTGG